>JBMUAP010000531.1:0-2715 GCA_049454155.1 Blastocatellia bacterium | reverse complement strand
CCGGCAGCCCATCCCGCTCGACCAGTTCGGTGACGACGGCCCGCAGGTCCGACGTCAAACCTGAATGGTAAAGCGTCGGGGCGAGGTGCGCCGTCCCGCCGCAGCCGCGGACGTTGTAGCGCAGCACGTTCCAGCCGGCCCGCCAGGCCTTCTCCGCCGTTCCGCGGACATAGTCGGCATCGGCCGACCCCTCCAGGCCGTGGACGATCAGCACCGTTGGGTGGATGCGCCGCTCCGGCTGCCAATGGCAGTAGGCGAGGACGGTCGTCTCCGGCTCGGTGGCAAAGGTGCGCCGCTCGACGGGCATCGACCCCTCCAGAACCGGGAATCGCCGCCGACGCAGACTGCCGAGAATCGTCATGAGATGGGCGTTCCCCATCCCGGGCGGTGCGACAAAGGGGAAGGCCCCTTCCCACTCTCTGCCGTAGCCCTGGAGAGGCTCGATGGGTGGTTCCCCTCCCTCTTTGCCGCAACTACTCCCCTCTTCCGACCCTGCCCCTTCATTCGTCGGGGCCGAGTCCCAACTCATCGTCCCTGTCCCTCCTCCCCACCTTGAAAAACCGCTATCTTAATGGAATTTGCGCAGGGGCGCCAGAAGAATCGATCTTGAACTTTTGGTCAACGGTACCGTACAGTGAAAGAGGTCTGTCACTCCATGATCGAGGACCTGTCTGACCCGGGCGCATGCCCAAGCGAAGGGAGAAACGCCATGGCTGATGCCTTCTGTTCCCAATGCGGGGTTCTGCTCGACCGTCCAGGCCGCTTCTGCCGGCAATGTGGGGCCCCCCTCTCGCCCGAGGCTTCGTCGGAAAGGCACCAACCGGCCCCGGCCGACCCCTCCAGCTATCAACCGGGTGCCACCCTCCGTCCCCCCACTGCCGGAAGCGGAGCCTGGGGGAGTCCCCCTCCTCCCTTTCCAGGGTCCCTCGAATCGAGCCCGACGCCGGTACGCCGCCGCTCCCGCTGGGGCAAGATTCTCCTCGCCGTGACGCTCGTCCTCTTGCTGCTGGCCGGAGGAGCGGCCGTCGTCGGCTATCAGATCTACCAACGGGTCCGGACTGAGATTGGGCAGCTGCAACCGAAGGATCTTCTCGTAGCTGGTGAGGCCGGCCCTCTCCAAGGTCAGATTGAGGAGCAGATCGATCGCGCGCTCCGCGACGGCCTCTCGGCCCTTCCCGACGCCAACGCCGTCCCCTCCAGCGACCTGACCGCCTATCTCTACCCTGGCGCGAAGCGCACCCAATCGACCCGCATCGTTGGCAACGAGATGGTCCGGCTGGTCACTCCTGACAGCTTCGATCAGGTCGATGCCTTCTACCGCAAGCTGGCCGGGAATCCCCTCGCCGAGAACCGCTCGGGGACAGAGCAGCAGAGCGTCTACAAGATCCCGATCACTCCGACCACGATCGTCACGCTCAGCGCTGACCCGCAACAGAAAGGCGAGACGACCATCGTCCTTCTCCGCTCCCCGCACCTCTCTCTTTGAACCGGGGGCTTCCTGGCACCCCAGGCCGCGCGGAGAAGCTGACGGTTGACTCCGCTCCCGTCGGTGCCTACTATGTCCTTTGCAGTTTCTATCGGGGCAGCGATCTGAGCGCCTCCTCTCACAACCCATTGAGTCGATGACGACAGATCGACCGGCAGAGCAGAGGCTCACGCATGCAGCAGGAACCGGTTCCAACAGAGATCCCCGACAAACTCTTCTTCAAGATTGGGGAGGTCTGTGAACTGGTCGGGGTCCAAGCCCACGTCCTGCGCTACTGGGAGACAGAGTTTCCGTCTCTCCAACCCCAGAAGAACCGGGCCGGGCAGCGAACCTACCGCCGCCGCGATGTCGAAATGGCCCTGCGCATCCGGCAACTCCTCTACGATGAGGGCTTCACCATCGCCGGAGCGAAACGGAAGATCGCCAGCGAAGGGCGAACCTCCCCCCCACGCCTCAAGGTCGTTCCACCCGCTCCCGTCCCCCGCGAGGAGGCCGTGCCAGCGACTCCCGTCTCATCTTTCGCCGCAACGGATGTCTCGGCTCCCCTCACCACTCCGCCTCCCCCAGTCGGCCCCTCGCGTCTGTCGCGGGAGACGATCCAGCGCCTCCGCGGAATGGCCGAGGAGTTGTTGACTTTGCTTGAACACGATGTTAGAACTTAAAACTTCGTGAAGGAGGAGCCCAGATCTCTCCACACGACGGGACGTGGCGCAGCCTGGTAGCGCGCTTGCTTGGGGTGCAAGAGGTCGTGAGTTCGAATCTCGCCGTCCCGATTTCTACCTGTCGGTATACTCGTTAAAAAAAGCAAAAAAGGACGCTCGGTGCGTCCTTTTTTGCTTTTTGCCGCCAGAAAACGAACCACCACGCGAATGCCCGGTTTCCTTCTCATCCCTTTCGCGCCTTCGCGTGAGCCTCTTCCCTCCAGGCAAGGGCCCGGTTTGTTGTCTCACGCGAAGCCGCTAAGACGCGAAGGTTTTTCTGGAAGCGAACCGCCCACCCTCGCCCCTCTCCCCTCTTTGCGGCTTCGCGCCTTCGCGTGAGCCTCTTCGGCAAGGGCCCGGTTGTTTGTCTCACGCGAAGCCGCCAAGACGCGAAGGTATTTCAGGAAGCGGACCGCCCACCCTCGCCCCTTTCCCCTCTTTGCGGCTTCGCGCCTTCGCGTGAGCCTCTTCGGCAAGGGTCCGGTTGTTTATCTCACGCGAAGCCGCCAAGACGCGAAGGTATTTCAG
>JBMUAP010000530.1:0-2719 GCA_049454155.1 Blastocatellia bacterium | reverse complement strand
TGACTGGAAGGTCAGGAGGAGAAAGAAGACAAAGCTGACGATGAAGTAGAGCCGAATCGGGGGGAGATACCGCTGACGCCGACCTGCCAGAAACTCCACCGTCAGAAGACCTGGCTTGGAGAGGATCAGCTGCATCGTTCGCCAAAGACGCGAATCGGCGTGGGTCAGGGTCTCGACCACCTCCTCGAGCAGGTGCCCGACGGTTGGGGGATGAGTCTCACGGCGCTGCCCACAGGTGGCACAGTAGGGCCCTTGGAGCTTCGCGCCGCAATTCAAGCAGCTCGGCAATCCCAGCGGCTCTTGATTTGATGGTCTGTCGTCCTGATCCATGTGGCTGGAATGAGCAAGTCAGAAAATGTGCCACGACTGCACCGGTACTGCAGTGGAATAGCCAAGTCTCGCGCTGGCGAGAACTTCACATTGCAGGGTGAAAGAGTCGACGCGGAATTTTGTCGAGTCCACCGCATCTTGTCAAGATCGTTGATCGGGATCATCCCTGTGGGACCGGGTCGGTGCCAAGTCAGCCGGATCATCCCCAGGGGCCTGCAATAGCAATTGTCGGAGGTGAGGGCAGAACCTCCCCAAGAAGATTCTATTTTTCGCTGGAGTGTCCCAGATCAGCGGGCCCATTTCAGAAGTTGAAATCAGGGCTCTTGCCCTTTGAACATCACGGACCATTGATCAATCAGGCCATCCGCTTCCACCTGAGGAGGCAAGTGCTTGACAAGGAGTTTGACATGAAGCTGTTTTCATCTATTCCCCTGGGAGATCTGACGCTCCGCAATCGCGTCGTCATGGCGCCAATGACGCGGTGCCGGGCACTGGGCAACCTGCCCAACAGTCTGATGGCCGAGTACTACGGCCAGCGTGCTTCGAGCGGGCTGATCGTCTCTGAGGGAACCTCCCCCTCACCCAATGGCCTCGGATATGCCCGCATCCCGGGAATGTTCTCCGCAGAGCAGCGGGAAGGCTGGCGCTTGGTGACCGAGGCGGTGCACGCCAGAGGGGGCCATATTTTCCTGCAATTGATGCACGTCGGCCGGGTGGGGAGTCGCCTCAACCTGCCAGCCGGGGCAGAGCTGGTCGCGCCTTCGGCGGTCGCGATGAGCGGGAAGATGTGGACGGATCAGCAGGGAGAGCAGCCCCACGACCTGGCGCGGGAGATGCCGATCGAGGACATCTCCACCGCCATTGCCGAATTTGCACGGGCGAGCACGCTGGCGATCGAGGCGGGCTTCGACGGGGTCGAGCTGCACGGGGCGAATGGCTACCTGATCAACCAGTTTCTCGATCCAGGTTCCAACCAGCGGAAAGACGTCTTCGGTGGCGATGCCCACCGACGCAACCGCTTTGCCCTCGAGGCGACCAAGGCTGTCATCCGTGCCATCGGGGCTTTCCGCACCGGCATCCGCCTCTCTCCGTACGGGGTCTTCAACGACATGAGTGGGACCTACGAGGGGATTGACGAGCAGTACACCGAGCTGGCCGCGGATCTGGGCAGTCTTGGCCTCGCCTACCTCCACTTGGTCGACCATTCATCGATGGGGGCACCCAAGCCAGAGCCCGAAACAGTCCAGGCCCTGATTGAGGCGTTCCGGGAGAGCGGCGGTGAAGCGGTGATTCTTTCGGGCGGCTATGATCGCGAACGGGCCGAGGCCGACCTGCAGAGCGGCGCCGCCGACCTCGTCGCCTTTGCCCGGCCATTCATCTCTAATCCTGATCTCGTCGAGAGGCTTGAGGCGGGAGCCCCCCTCGCCGTTCCGGATCCCGCGACCTTCTACACGCCAGGCAAGGAGGGCTATACCGACTATCCGGTTTGTGCGTAGAGAGCGGTCCCGGAACGAGCCCACTCCCCCAGCGGGCCGCTGGGTGTTCCGTCCCGTCGGGATCAACCATCTATCGCCAAGAGAGGGGCGGGCAGCCCCTTCTCTTGAGCCGTACAGTTTTTCACCCAAGTGTTTCCAACCTATCGACACATTCGACTCGTTACCTGTTCACAAGATCGCAGATCATGGTTGCTGGGTGGGTCAAGATCGCGATAATCTTTGAATCGAGGTGAATAGATGAGCGTCACACTTGATCAAGTTTCAGCCGAGACCGCCGAGGCTCTAATCACTCTGGCGACAGCGAGCGGATTGTCGGTAGATGACTACCTCAAGCAACTTCTGACTGTAGCCAGCCAAATGCCGCAGACGACAAATGGTTCGATCGAAGAGTTCTCCCAGGCAATGGAGTCACTCGCCGAAAAAGACGTTCAGCCACTTCCACGCGGCTTTTCACGCGAGGACATCTACTTTCCTTGAAAAATCAATGTCCTATCTCATCGATACAAACATCTTTCTACGGCTGGTACCAGATACAGACCCGGATCGTCCACAAGTGCTTTCTGCATTACGACAACTACGCGCACAACAAGAGCAACTGTTCTATACCACCCAAGTCTTGGCTGAATTCTGGGTCGTGTGCACCCGACCGACAACCGCGCGTGGAGGCTATGGATTATCTCCAGCAAAAACGGAACAAAAAGTCAGGGTGATTGAGCGACTTTGTGGATTCGTCACGGAGAATCTTGCTACCCATCAAGAATGGAGACAATTGGTCGTACGTTACGCCGTGCAGGGAGTCGCCATTCATGATGCGCGATTGGTTGCGGTGATGAAGGTTCACGGGATCACCAACATATTGACATACAACAAAGAGGACTTTAAGCGATTCCCGG
>JBMUAP010000529.1:0-2720 GCA_049454155.1 Blastocatellia bacterium | reverse complement strand
GGCCGGAACGCCGGGGGTGCTGCCCGGGATGGCGAACGATCTGCCGCGCAACCGGCTCGGTCTGGCGAAGTGGATCGTTGATCGCGGCAATCCGTTGACGGCGCGGGTCATCGTCAACCGCGTCTGGCAGCAGTACTTTGGGGTCGGACTGGTGACGACGCCGGAGGACTTCGGTACGCGCTGCGAGCCGCCCTCCCACCCGGAGCTGCTCGACTGGCTGGCAGTCGAGTTCATGGAGCAGGGCTGGAGCATCAAGCATCTGCATCGGTTGATCGTCAACTCGGCCACCTACCGGCAGAGTTCCCGGATCAGCCCAGCGTTGATGGAGAAAGATCCGACCAATCGCTGGTTGGCACGGATGCCGCGGCTGCGGGTCGAGTCCGAGATCATCCGCGACGTCTTCCTGGCAACCTCCGGCCTGCTCAGTCGAAAGATCGGTGGGCCCTCGGTCTTCCCGCCAATCCCGGAGGGGGTGCTGGTGCTGAGCTACGGCGGTGCGACCTGGAATCAGAGCACGGGAGAGGATCGCTACCGTCGCGGGATGTACACCTTCTGGAAGCGTTCGGTGCCCTATCCCGGCTTGCTCGTCTTCGATATGCCGAACGGGGATCAGTCGTGTGCGCGGCGAACCCGCTCGAACACGCCCCTCCAGGCCTTGACCACCCTCAATGACCCGGTCTTCATGGAGGCGGCCCAGGCGCTCGCCCTGCGCCTCTGGAAGGAGGGCGGAGCCACCGATCGGGAGAAGCTTGTCTATGGCTTCCGGCTGACGACGGGTCGCCAGCCGAGTGCCTTCGAGCTGCAACAGTTGACCAAGTTTCTCGCGCAGCAACGGCCGGGCTTTGTCGGTCGAACCGCCAGTGCGGTCTATGTCGCTGCCGCCGATCCGGCGCAGATCCCGGAGGATGTCAACCTCGAAGAGGTGGCTCCCTGGACCATGGTCGCGCGCGTTCTTCTCAACCTCGATGAGACGATTACACGGGAGTAGGCAATGAACTACCAGCAAGAGATCGATCTGGAAACGAAGAAGCTCCTCGCCCGACGCCACTTCTTCCGTGATTGCGGGGTCGGGCTGGGATCAATGGCCCTGGCCTCACTGCTCAAGGGCTCCACTCTCGCCGGGGAGCAGGCACCGGCGAAGCAGAAGATTACCGCCAGCAACCCACTCGCGCCCAAAGCGCCCCACTTCCCGGCGAAGGCGAAGCGGGTGATCCACCTCTTCATGGCCGGCGCACCGTCGCAGCTTGAACTCTTCGACTACAAACCGGAGCTGGTCAAGTACAACGGCAAGCCGGTTCCTCAGGAGATGGTCAAGGGCATCAACTATGCCTTCATCAAACCCGACGCAGCGCTCTATGCCACGGAACTCCGGTTCGCCCGGCACGGCCAGTCAGGGGCCGAGATCTCCGAGGCGCTGCCCTACCTTGCCAAGGTCGTCGATGACATCACCATCGTCAAATCGATGACGACCGATGCGATCAATCACGCGCCCGGCCAGATCTTCATGAACACCGGCTCGGTCCAGTTCGGACGGCCGAGCATGGGATCGTGGGTGACCTACGGACTTGGCTGCGAGACGCAGGACCTGCCGGCCTTCGTCGTCCTCTCCTCAGGGGGCGGGATCAGCGGGGGCGCCTCGAACTGGGGAGCGGGCTTCCTGCCAACCTTCTACCAGGGGGTGACTTTCCGGCGAACGGGTGACCCAATCCTCTCCCTCGCCAGCCCGCGGGGGATCAATCGCCAGATGCAGCGCCAGTCGCTCGATACGCTGAAGATGCTCAATGAGCATCACCTCGAGTTGACGGGCGATCCGGAGATTGCGACGCGGATCAATTCGTATGAGATGGCCTACCGGATGCAGGAGAGTGCCCCGGAGCTGATGGATCTGACGAAGGAGGATCCGGCGACGCTTGAGCTCTACGGCGCGACGCCCGGCAAGCCCTCCTTCGCCAACAACTGTCTGCTCGCTCGCCGCTTGATCGAGCGCGGCGTTCGCTTCGTCCAGCTCTTCCACGAGGCGTGGGACCATCACAGCGAGGTCACGCGGGGCGTCCGGAATCAGTGCAAGGTCACCGATCAGGCCTCAGCGGCGCTCGTCAAGGATCTCAAGCAGCGTGGGCTCCTCGATGACACCATCATCGTCTGGGGCGGAGAGTTCGGAAGAACGCCCATGGTCGAGAGCGATCCCGAAGCCAACCGCGCCCTCGGCCGCGATCACCACAACAAGGCCTTCACCATGTGGCTCGCCGGCGGCGGCTTCAAGCCGGGCATCACGCTCGGGCAGACCGATGACCTCGGCTTCAACATCGTCGAGGATCCGGTCCAAGTCCACGATCTCCACGCAACCATTCTGCACCAGCTTGGCTTTGATCACACGAAACTGACCTATCGTTTCTCGGGCCGGGACTATCGCTTGACCGATGTCCACGGTGTAGTCATCGATAAGCTGCTGGCTTGAGGAATAGGGGCGAGGGAAGAGGGGATAGGGATTAGGGACGAGGGACGAGGGGCGAGGGAAGAGGCTCACGCGAAGGCGCGAAGGCGCGAAGATTTACAAGCGGGTGAACATTCCCACATTCCAGGTTCGTTCCTGGATCGCTCTCCTCCCCTTAGCGGCTTCGCGTCTTCGCGTGAGAAAAAACAACCGGGCCCGCGCGGAGAGGGGGAGGAGGAAGGGGCGAGAGAAAGAATGAGAGAGCGCGGGCGATTCGCTTCTTTAA
>JBMUAP010000528.1:0-2722 GCA_049454155.1 Blastocatellia bacterium | reverse complement strand
GCTAACGACCAACGACGGGGAGAACACGATCTCCTTCAACAACTGTGACCGCTACTCTGCCTTCTCCCCTTCCACAAATGGGGGATGCGCCGGGGTCCTCGCGGCCGCTGGCATCTCCCATTTCGATACCTCCCAGCGGAAGGAGGTCAATGGCATCGTGTTCTATCGGGCCAAGGAGGGGAATGTCTCTTTCAATCCCCACGCCAGTTGCTTCTTCAATGACGCCTGTAACGTGCGGGAGATCGCGTCGCACGAATTCGGGCATGCCCTGGGATTGGGCCATTCGCAGGACTCGAAGGCTTCGCTCTACGCCTTCGCCCATTTCGATGGGCGTTGTGGGAGTCTGCGAGCAGACGATGAGGCAGGGGCTCGATTTCTCTATCCCCGTGGAGTCGTAACCACGCCGGCACCAGTCATCTCGACGACGAGCCTGCCGACTGGACAGGCGGGGCTCTCCTATGACCAGCCGATTGTGGTCTCGGGGGGGACACCACCCTATCGCTGGCAGATCTTCACGGGAGCACTCCCCACCGGGATCACGTTGACGAGCAGTGGGTTTCTGCGGGGGGTGCCAGCGGAAGCAGGTCAGTTCCGCTTTGTGATCGAGGTCACCGATTCGGCAGGGGGACGAACGGCGCGAGACCTGCAACTCGTCGTCACGAGTCGCCCCGAAGGGCCGCGTCCGACGCCGGTCGTGGCTGGCAATGGACTGCAATTCTTCGCACTCGCTGCTCCCGTTCGCTGGTTCGACACCCGCTCGCGGGAAGGAGCCTGCCAGTCTTCGCGCAGTGCGGTCAGCAGCAGTGGGAGCCTCCGCATTCTGGGAGTGGGAAACTGCCTCAACGCGCGGATTCCAGAGACCGCGCAGGTCCTCGTCGGCCACGCAACGGTCCACAATCTGGGCCGTTCTGCGGGAGAGTACCAGATGGTTCCGGCTGGGCAAGCCCGGGGAAACCTTGGCCGGATCGGAGTTGGCGCGTTTCAGATCAAAACGACCTCGTTCATGGTTCCGCTCAACGCGGAGGGAGCCCTCGAGATCTTTGCGACAAGCCAACTCCACGTCGTTCTCGAAGTGGTCGGCTACTTTGCTCCGCCAGGCCCGGGAGGACTCTACTACTATCCGTTGCCCAATTCGGTGCGATTTCTTGAGACGCAGCCGGGAGCGCCCGCCTGTGTCTCCCACAGCAGTCCGCTGGGAACGGGTGGAACGCACGTCGAGCGGGTCTCGCTCAATTGCTTTGGGACCAGCATTCCAGCAACGGCACGGGCCTTCCTGGGGAATATGACCGTGACGAATGTCTCGTCATCGATTGGGACGAACACGCTCTTTCCCGCGTTGGTCTCCCGTCCGCAGGTCGTCCATCTGCAATTGCCGGCGTGGGAGACTGCCAGCTCCCACGTGATCGTTGGGCTGAGCCCAGGGGCCCTCTTCAGTACCTACACCAGCACGCGAATGAACCTCACCCTTGACCTCTCCGGCTACTTCAGCCCGGAGGCCGTCGACCGCAACGGGCAGGGGCTGCTCTACTACCCCCTGAGCAGCTCCTTTCGACTCTTTGAGACACAGAGTGGATCGGGGGCCTGCTTGACCCAGAACCGTCCGCTGACAGCCAACCAGGAGGTGACCGTGCAAGGGCGGCTGACCTGCGGAGGCGCGACGATTCCCGCTGAGGCCGTCGCCTTGAATGGAATAGCGGGAACCCTGGCCTCGTCTCCAGACTCTGGCGCGGTCACTCTCTATCCAGCGGATCAGAACCGCCCGCGAACAATCAGCCTTCTGACTCAAGGAGCGGCCTTCCCCACCAATGGATTTGTGGTGCGCCTCTCCCGGTCGGGCGAGTTCCGCATCGTCGCCGAGCGTTCCACCGACTTCTCCATCGAGGTCAGCGGATATTTTGCGCCTTGAGTGGAATGGTGGAGACCATCTTCCGGACCATCCGTTATTTCTGGCCAAGGAGGAGGGTCGTCTTGATCGAGAGGTCGAAGGAGGCGCCCTGCCGTTCCCGATCGAGGATCTGGCTCAACTGATCGACCATCGCTTGTCGAGTCGTCGCTTCGGGAAGGATGGCCAGCCAGGAGTCGAGAAAGGCGGTGCAGATGACGGGGGAGGAGAAGAAGGAGGCGGCGTCCGGAAACTCGAGCCGTTCAGTGCGAAGAAGAGAGTGGACGCGTCGCCAGCCGGCCTCTTGGGCGATCCGTTCCGCCTCGGCGACACTCAGCCGCGACTCGATCAACGCTTCAAGCCGGGGGCTGAGGTCGGTCAGCCCAAGGTCGTAAAGTGCCTCCCAGTAGAGGGAGAAGAACTCATCGAAGCTTCCTCGGGTGGCCAGTTTGAGAACGAGGGTGGCGCCTTTCCGGGCGAGGGGAAGAAGGTCCCGGACCTCGCAGGGGGCTGGTCGCCATGGAATGAGGGAGAAGTCAGCGATAACGACATCGAACGACTCCCGGTCGAGGGCGAGCGTCCCGAGCGAGCCGGCGAGAAATTGAAGACGGGACGCCTGCCGAATCCCTGCTTTGCCTTCGGCCAGGGCGACGAGAGCCGGATCGGCATCGACCCCGACCACTTCCCTTCCCTCGCTCCCCCGTAACGCTAGATCGATCGCCAAGCCTCCTGACCCACAAGCCAAGTCGAGGATCCGACCCTCTTTGGGGAGTCGGACCTCTTCCTCGATCATCCGGTCGAAGAACTCACACCAACCGGGCACCAGGTAGAGATCGTAGA
>JBMUAP010000527.1:0-2728 GCA_049454155.1 Blastocatellia bacterium | reverse complement strand
GGGAGTTGGCGCAGCTGGCCTGGGTCCTGCAGGGGCGGCACGGGCACGGCGTGCCTTTCTCGATTATCACCCCTTGCGCTTCGATCCACTCGATCCGGAGCGGGTCTACCGCGCCTTCTCCTATGGCCCCAGCCTGGAGATCTTCATGCTCGATGAGCGGAGTTACCGGGGCCCCAATACGCAGAACCGTCAGGCGGCCAGCAGCGCGGAGACAGTATTTCTTGGCTCCACCCAGCTGCCGTGGCTCAAGGAGCGGCTGCGGCAGTCGCGTGCGACCTGGAAAGTGATTGCCAGCGATATGCCGATCGGCTTGGTCGTCGGCGATAGCGGGGGGCGCTTTGAAGCGGTGGCCAATGGCGATGGACCCGCCCTCGGCCGCGAGCTGGAGATCGCCGAGCTGCTTCGCTTCCTCCACCGCCATCAAGTTCGCAATGTCGTCTGGATCACGGCCGATGTCCATTACGCGGCCGCACATCACTACGACCCAAGCCGGGCGCAGTTCACCGAGTTCAGTCCCTTCTGGGAGTTCGTTGCCGGGCCGTTGCACGCCGGCACGTTTGGACCTGGGAAGCTCGACAATACCTTCGGACCAGAAGCCAAATTCATCTCGATCCCCGAGGGGATGAAGGGCAACCGTCCTCCGAGCGACGGGCATCAGTTCTTCGGCCGGATCCGGATCGATGGTCGAACCGAGGGGATGTCGGTCAGCCTTCACAATCGGGAGGGAAGATCCCTCTATCAGATCGAACTGCCGCCGACCCGACGCGGGTAGGCCGCCAGCACGCGGAGAATACTGCCCCCATGCACGTCCAACCTTTCTTCTATCGTCGTCGCTTTCACCGCTCCTTGGCACTGCTCGGGGGGACGGTTCTGCTCCTTGGGCTGGTCTTCTGGGCGGCTCCGCCTCGGAAGGTATTCGGCTGGGGGGCGCATGGCCACGAGATCTCTGGAAACGCCGCTGCCCGCAAGCTCCCGGCCGGCATGCCGAGCTTCTTCCGGCGTGCCAGTGACCAGCTGGCCTATCTCAATCCAGAGCCTGATCGTTGGCGCGATCGCGCCGAATCGGCGCTCGATCGTGGCATGGACTCAGCGGCGGCGGCGGATCATTTTGTTGACATCGAACTGGTTCCTGCTGCTGCTCGTGGTGCCGTCAATCGATATGATTTCACTGCCGAGTTGATCAAGGCTGGGCAGAAGCCGACGACCACTGGATTCAGCCCCTACCGGATGCTCGAACTCTTTCAGCGACTGCGGATCGAGTTCCGGCTCTGGCGCCAAGAGAAAGACGCCCGGAAACGAGGCTGGATCGAAGCACGAATCCTCAATGACGCGGGTATTCTCGGCCACTACGTCACCGACGCCGCCAATCCGCACCATACGACGATCCATTACAACGGGTGGAGCGGACCCAACCCACAGGGCTATACGACCTACACGCGGGAGCGTGGCTTCCATTTCCGGTTTGAAGAGGAGTTTGTCGGGGCGCAGGTGCGGATGGAAGACCTGCTTCCGCGGATCTCCTCCGCACCACGGACCATCACGCAACCGCGGGAGGCGATCTGGAGCTTCGTCGATGCCTCGAACGCCTTCGTCGAGCCACTCTACAAGCTCGACAAGCAAGAGCCCTTCAGCGCCACGACCAAGTCCCGGGAGCACAAAGAGTTTGCGGTTGAACGTCTCGCCGCCGGGGCCACCTTCCTGCGTGACCTCTGGTGGACCGCCTGGGCGACGAGCGAGATTGAGTCGCCACCAAAGGCGACACGCTAGTCGCTTGTCAACGGATCCATTCCTTGCTGGTCGTTGAATGGCAGGGAGTCTCGACAAAGAAGAAGACCGCCCGGGGAACGAATGAGAAAGCCCCAACTGCGATCTCATTCGTTTATTCCAGGCGGCCTTGCACGGGCAGTATTGTTTGGGCTGGATCTCGCGCTTATCCCGAACCCGTAATCCAGTCCGCCGAACCCTGCCCAACGGACGAGGCGGATCTTCGCAGCGAGATATCTTGCGAATGTCACGAAGCCCTTGCAATGGTATAGCCAATGGTCCATCCCGGGTTGGGAGTGTCGCCATTTGTCTCAGATGGCGGGAGAAGAAGGGAACGAGAGGAGAAGGGAATGCGACATCCAAGCCTGTTGAAGCGGTCTGGAACGGCATTGGCATTGATCGACATGCAGGAAGGGTTCCGCCCGCTGATGGCGGATTTCGACGAGTTGAGCGAGCGGCTCGGCCTGCTGGTCGAGGCGTGCCGGCTGCTTGGCGTGCCGATCGTCGTCACCGAACAATATCCGAAGGGGTTGGGGCCGACGGTAGAGGCGATTGCCCGTCACCTGCCGGCAGGAGAGCGACCGATCGAGAAGCTCAGTTTTTCGGCCTGTGGGGTCGGTGAGTTCGATCTGCGGTTGCGCGAAGCCCACGCGGAGCAGATTCTGCTCTGCGGCATCGAGGCGCACATCTGTGTCGCCCAGACGGGGCTGCAACTCCTGCAGGAAGGGTATCAGGTGCACCTGCTGCGCGATGGGATTGGGAGCCGGCTGCCGCGCAATCAGGAGGTGGCGGCTGGCCGGCTCGGGAGCGCTGGAGCCGTCCTCTCCTCGATCGAGATGGCCCTCTTCGAGCTTTGCCCAGCGGGAACGGTAGAGTTCAAGCAGATGCAGCAGATCGTCAAGCGGCTGCGCTAGGATGCGAATGGACCCCTGCTCGGATCCCGGTTCGAGGGGACGGTCAGAGC
>JBMUAP010000526.1:0-2746 GCA_049454155.1 Blastocatellia bacterium | reverse complement strand
GCAGCGGCCCGGACGCGCTCGAGCTGCTCGAGCGGCTCTATCCGACGCGCGTCGCGACGATTCGACCGGGACGGATGCGGTATGTGCTGCTGCTGGATGACCGGGGCTATCTGCTCGATGATGGGATGATCTGCCGCGAGGACGAGACGCGCTTTCTGCTGACCTTCACGAGCGGCGGCGCGACCTTCGCGGAGCTGTGGGTGCGCGATTGGGCCGAGGCCTTCGGACTCGATGTGCGGATCATGAACGTCACGCTCTCCAGGGGAGCGATCAATGTGACAGGGCCACGCGCCAAGGAGCTGCTCGCCCGGGCCGGCCTGGTCGACCCACCGGCCTATCTGCAGCACGTGCGGGGCGAGGTTGCCGGGGTCGCGTGCCAGATCATGCGGCTCAGCTTTACCGGCGAGATCTCGTATGAGCTGCACCACGAGGCAGCCGACTCGGTGAGGCTCTGGCGGCGGCTGCTCGACCTGGGAGCCGAGCTGGGCATTCGGCCACACGGGCTTGAAGCGTTGCTCAAGCTGCGGCTCGAGAAGGGGCATCTCATCGTCGGGCAGGATACCGACTTCGACTCGACGCCGCGGCGGCTCGACCACGAGTGGGCGGTGCGGCTCGACAAACCCGACTTCGTCGGCAAGGTCGCCGTGCAGCGCACCAACCGGGTCGCGCTCAACCGGCAACTGGTCGGCTTCGCGATGGAGGGGGAGGCTCCGGCGGAGGGGGCAGTGATCTGGCACGAGGGGCAGTACGCCGGTTACGTCACATCGAGCACCTGGTCGCCGGCGCTCGGCCGGAGCGTCATGCTCGGTTGGCTCTACCTTTTTGACGGCGAGTTGCCGGAACAAGTGACGATCGGCGGGCGACCGGCGCAGCGCGCCTCGACGCCATTCTACGATCCGGAAGGAGGGCGCGCCCGTGGTTGAGAGGCTGGAGGGGACACGGATCGTCGCGAGACCGGCGGCGCTCGACGCGTTGGGTGCGGATGAACAGTCGATCTTCATGCGGCTAGCGGCTGATGAATTGCTGATCATCGGCGAACCACTGGAGAAGGCCGAGCTGGTCTTGATCAACGATCCGCACGCGATCGTCCTGCGTGAGACGGGCTTTGCCGGTGTCTGGCAGCCGGCTGAGGTGGCACTCGAGTTTCTCGCGTGCGCCTGCGAGTGGGAGCTGCCAAAGACGCGGCCAGCCTTTGCCCAAGGGATGGTCGCCGGGTTGCCGGTCAAGCTCTGGCTGGAGTCCGACCGGGTCCTCTTCGTCACCGCGGCCCCCTACGCTGCCGATCTGGAGGAGCGGATGCGATGAACGAGTTTGTCGAGCGCAGAGTCGAACTGACTTGGCGAGAACCGAAACGGGCCTATGATGTCGTCATCGTCGGTGGGGGCGGTCATGGGCTCGCCACCGCCTACTACCTCGCCACCCGCCACGGGATCACCAATGTCGCGGTCCTCGAGCGGAAGTATATCGGTGCTGGAAACTCTGGGCGCAACACGACGATCATCCGCTCGAACTATGGGATTCCGGAGGCGGTCCGCTTCTACCAGCGGAGCCTCGAACTCTACCAGCAACTGGAGGCGGAGACGGGACGCTGGATGATGCACCAGCGGAAGGGGCTGCTCTGGATCGCGCACACCGAGGCGGGAGTCCGGGCGGAGCGGGCGCGGGCCGAGGTCAACACCGCCTTTGGCGCACGGACGGAGTTTGTCACGCCGCGCGAGATTGGCGAGATCTGTCCGCGGATCGACCTGACGGGCGGCGGTGTCTGGCCGGTGCTCGGTGCCTCGTACCACCTTGACGGAGCGACAGCGCGCCATGATCGCGTCGTCTGGGCATTGGCCGAAGGGGCGATGCGCCACGGCGTCGACATTCACCAGCGACTCGCCGTCACCGGGCTGCTCCGCGACGGCGAGCGGGTCATCGGCGTCGAGACCGATCGTGGTCCGATCGCCGCTGGGCTGGTCCTCTCGGCGACCGGCGGACACGTCACGGCGCTCGCCGCCGAGGTGGGCGTGCGGCTCCCGATCCGGACCCATCCGCTGCAGGCCTTTGTCACCAACCATTATGATCTCGCCTTCGACCAGATCGTCGCCTCGTCGAACCTGCTCTTCTACGTCTCCCAGACGGCGCGTGGGGAGATGCTGATCGGGGCCGAGATCGATCGCCAACCGAGCTACTCCTACCAGTCAGGCTACCATTTTCTGCAGAGCTGCTCCTTCCGGGCGATGACGCTGCTGCCCTTCCTGCGCGACCTGCGGATCCTGCGCCAGTGGACGGGGATCTGCGACATGAGCCCTGACTACTCGCCGGTCATGGGTCCGACGGGGGTCGATGGATTCTATGTGACGACCGGCTGGGGGACGTGGGGGTTCAAGGCGATCCCGGCGGGGGGCGAGCAGATGGCCGAGCTGATCGCCACTGGCCGCACACCGGCCCTCATCGCCCCTTTCGCGCTCGACCGCTTCGCACAGGATCGGACCATGGCCGATCGTGGCTCGGCTGGCACTCACTGAGGAGAAGCGACGGATGAACATCCCAATTCCCTGCCCCCACTGCGGACTCCGCCCGATACAGGAGTTTATTCACGGCGAGATCCCGGTCGTGCCGGACTCGATCACCGAGGAGGAGTCACGCGATCTGGATCGCGCCTTCATGCGCGATAATCGCGATGGGGTGATCACCGAACGGTGGTTCCACACCTTTGGCTGCCGCCGCTGGCTGACCCTCGAACGGGACACGCGGTCCTGAT
>JBMUAP010000525.1:0-2754 GCA_049454155.1 Blastocatellia bacterium | reverse complement strand
GTGGCGTCGACTGATCCGGCATCGGTATGGGGTCGGACTGGCGGCGGTGGGGTTGCTGGTGATCCTCTCCCTGGTCTATGTTTCCGTTCGGCAGTGGATTGGCAAGGAGAGGACTGCAGCGCAGGGAGAGGTCGAGGTCGTCGTCAGCGCGCTCAATGTCCGAGGCGGCCCGGGGGCCTCCGAGCCGGTTCTTGGGGTGGTTCCGCGTGGTTCTCGACACCCGCTGCTGACCGTCAATCAGCAGCAGTGGATGCAGATCGAGGTGACAGAATGGGATGAGACCTACCCCCACCCGCCGCGGAAGGTACAGGGGTGGGTCTATGGTTCTGCGGAGTACATTCGTGTCGTCCCGCCCCCAGCGCCCTGATGCAGGACGGCGGGACGGGAACAATCGGTCGAGCCGGAACGGGATGAGCAAGTCGAAAAAGACAAGCTGGACAGACGGATGGGAACGGTTCCGCCGGTGGTTGGACGGAGAAGAGCCCCACTCGTCATCGGAGGAGAGCGACCGACCGGGCAATGAGGGGAACCTTTTCTATGTTCGGTTGGCACGTGAGATCGAGAAGGTGATGCGGCAGGAGATGTTTACTCCGCCGGGTGGCCAGACCTACCTCCCCCCGGAGTATCTGATCTATTTCAGCCGCGAGGATGATCAGCTCTGGCAGGGCCGCAAGCGCGACGCGTTGGAGGAGTCCTTGCGGGAGGGGCTGGCGCGACGGGCCCGGGAGCTGGTCGGAGATCGCTCCCTCAGGACCACGCGTCTGGTCCTCTCATTCGGCGTCGATGGCACACTCAGCCGAGGCGAGGTGCGGGTCCAAGCTGTTTGGGAGGAAGAGTTGTCCCAGACACTGGTCATGCCGCGTCGACCCGGATCGACTCCACCGCCAGCCTCTGCGGAGGCGACGCTGGTGATGGCGCGTTCCCGCCGCTTCGTGGTGCGCTATGGCCGGTCCGGATCTGGCGAGGCCGGGCATCCAGAGGGCCTCTTTGTCGCGCAGGGGGAGAGTGTCACCGTCGGGCGCGGAGGGCAAGGGCTGGCAGTCGATCTGGTGCTGGCAGGGGATCTGGAGATCAGTCGGCGTCACGTGACGATTACGCAGGCGACGGGGGGGAGCTACCGGATCGCCTGCCTTGGACGCAATCCGATCGAGGTGGGCGAAGAGGAGATTCTTCCCGGTGAAGAGGCCGTAGTTTTGCCGGGTCAGTCGATTCGTATCGGATCCTATCAGCTCTGGATCGAGGAACCGTCGTCAACAGAGTGACTGCTCCCCTACTTCCAGCTCAACCAAAACTGGCTCAACCAAAACTGGAGGAGAACCCGTCCGATGAAGAAGAATTCGCTCCATTCGTCCAGATTCCTGACGTTCTTGCTCGGAGTTCTGTGGGCGCTGCCTGTGGCAGTGCAGGCGCAATCGGCACCGCTCGTCGGCAAGCAATCCGATTTTGCCCAGCTGAGCCAGCGTCTCTCGGAGCGGGCAGGCTACTTCGGATCGGACAATCTGGTCTCGAATGAACTCTCCTACCAGCACGTTCTCGGCAAGCTCGCCGAGATGGAGCTGCGGGGAGGTGTCTATCTTGGGGTGGGACCCGATCAGAACTACACTTATATCGCCCAGATTCAGCCGCGCTTGGCGATCATGGTCGATGTGCGACGCGACGCGATGCTGCAGCATCTGCTCTTCAAGGCGCTCTTTATGATGTCGCGCAGCCGGGTCGAGTACCTCTCGCTGCTCTTCGGGCGTCCGCTTCCGAAGGAGAGCCGCCAATGGCAGGATCGCCCGATCCGGGACCTCGTCGACTACTTCGACCGCACGCCGCTCGATCCGAAGGTAGCGGAGAAGACGTTGCAGGAGGTGCGGAAGCGGCTGACAGGACTCGGGCTCGCCCTCTCTCCGCGCGACTTCGAGACGATCCAGGAGATCTACGGGGCCTTCTCGAACGACTGTCTGGAGGTTCGGTACACGATCCGGGATCGGCCGACGGGGCGCTTCTTTCCGGCCTACCGCGACATTCTGCTTGAAAAGGATCTTGCCGGCCAGCATCGCAACTATCTCGCGACCGAGGCAACCTACCGGGTGCTCAAGGAGATGCACGATCAGCACCGCATCATTCCGATTACGGGTGACCTCTCCGGTCAGCAGGCGCTGCGCGCCGTGGGGGATTACCTGCGGGAGATCGGGGAGAAGGTGACGGCCTTCTATGTCTCGAATGTCGAGTTCTACCTCTGGCGACAGGACGCGATGACCCGTTGGGTCGAGAATCTCAAGGCCCTTCCGATCGATGAGCGGAGCGTCATCATTCGAAGCTATTTCAACTATGCGTACTACACCTCGGTCCATCCACAGACGATCGACAACCACTTCAGTGTCCAGATTCTGCAGACGATCGCCAGTCTGATCACCGATTACGAGCAGGGAGGGTATGGCTCGTACTACGAGCTGACGACACGGCGGAGTCTTCAGTTGCGGTAGCCAGTGAATTGAGTTGGGAAGAGTCTTTGACGAGTGTGTGAGAGGCAAGAAGAGGGATGAGAGAAGCCCCACAGAGAATAATGAGGAGATGGAGATGAGCGAGAGACAGGGATGGAGAGCGTTGGGGTTGGGGATTGTCTGGTTCTGTCTGATGGGGACCGGTTGGGCCGAGACGCGGCTGTTGCGCTTCCCGGATCTGCACGGGGAGCGGGTCGTCTTCGCCTACGGGGGAGATATTTGGATTGCCCCAGTGGCCGGGGGGAGTGCGACACGGCTCACGAGC
>JBMUAP010000524.1:0-2758 GCA_049454155.1 Blastocatellia bacterium | reverse complement strand
TCCCATCGGTCGCCGAAGTCCACCGCTGGCCGGGCCTCGGTCGTGTCGATCCGCATGCCGATGCGGGCGATCTGGAGTCGGACTCGCTCACCGTTGCGACCGCGGACGCCGATCCGCGACCAACGCCACAGGGCACTGACGTGGGAGCGGTTGGGCAGAAGCTTGACGGCCCCTTCTTGAGATCGGGCGAGCGGGATCAGTTCATCGAGTTGCGTCGTGTCGTGGTCCTCCACGTCGCGCTGCGTGCGACGCGGGGGATTCCACGGGTCGATCTGGCGCTGTCACTTCGGCGTCACTTCTGGCGACCCGGAGGACGGTCCCCAAGGCCACACAAGCCACTGCATGACAGTGCTCGGGAGCAAGCGTGGCCGCGAAGACTTCCTTGGGGCCGTCTGGGTTACGAAGCCTCCGAGGCAGAGGGCTGGCTCAGAGGGGTCTATGAGTCATCTGCCTCGGATCTGACAATCTCGGGTCGTTCTCACGCCGGATCGGAGCTAGGTTTCTTAAAGAAGGTCCGGGCCGGCCTCCCCGGGGTTCTCCGCAATCAGATCGGGACTCACCGAGGCCCTTGGGGAACGACATGCGCATCCGAATCAATCGGCTTCTGACGACTGCAGCGTTGGCGATGAGCCTGAGCGGTGTTGCTTCGGGGCAGTGCACTCTCAGCGGTGATCTCGATGGCAACGGCGTCGTTGACGGCGCTGACCTTGCAGCCCTCCTGGCCAACTGGGGGCAGACCTGCCCGGCGGTGATCGAGTCCGTCTCACCATCGCACGGTCCGCCATCGGGCGGTACGACGATCACGATCACGGGCATTCACCTAGGCGGGGTGCAGAGCGTCACCATCGGCGGCGTGGCTGCGACGAACGTGGTGAGCGTGGACTCGACGACCATCACGGCTGTGACTCCACGGAGCAACTCGCTCGGTGCCAAGGACGTGGTGGTGACAACGTCCGCTGGACCCGCGACGTTCGCGGGAGGATTCACCTACGTCTCTCTTGCCTGGGCCACGATTCTCCAAGTGAATCCAAACCCCGCGATCATCACCGATCCCGAATGGCGAGCCCGCATCATCGCGACAGGCCTGCCTTGGCGAGTCCGCGACAACGCCAGCCAGATCGAGATGCTGCTGGTCCCGCCGGGTACGTTCATGATGGGCTGCTCGCCGTCCAATCAGTACGGGTGCTCCAGCAGCGAGAACCCCGTCCACGAGGTGACGCTGACGCAGCCGATGTATCTCGGCCGTTATGAAGTGACCCAGGCACAGTGGACGGCGGTGATGGGGATCAATCCGAGTTTCTTCCAGAACCCCAGTGCCGAGGTGCCTGCGGCCCAAGTTCCGTTTCGCCCGGTTGAGCAGGTCTCGTGGAACGACATTCAAGACTTCGAGGCGGCAACCGGCCTTCGCTTGCCGACCGAGGCCGAGTGGGAGTATGCCTGCCGTGCGGGGACTTCGACGGCGTTCAATCTTCCCCCCAACGGCACGAATGCCGACGCCCTGCTGGGACAGATGGCATGGTTTCGCGACAACTCGGCCTTTCAGACCCGCCCGGTCGGCCAGAAGCAGGCCAACAACCTCGGGTTGCACGACATGCACGGGAATGCCTACGAATGGGTTGAGGACTGGTACGGGGTTGACTACTACGCGCAGAGTCCTGCGATCGACCCGGAGGGTCCGACGAACGGCGCGGCCCGGATGTTGCGTGGCGGGGCCTGGGACTTCACCTCCCAGAGCTGTCGTGCGGCGAGCCGCGTCAACATCGAACCCGACTACCGCGGCAACAACTACCTCGGGTTTCGTGTCGCGAGGACTCCGTAAGTTCCCTCTTCCCATCTTCTCTCTTTTCTCTTCACTTCCGCATGCTTCGAATGGCGTGCTGACCTTCGAGTCGCGATCCGACTCCTAGTGTCATCGTGTGCAACGGCGGGTCTGCAAGATTCACTGCACGCCCGACGCCATCGCGCAGAAGGCTTGCTTGTGACCGAAGAGCTGCCCCCTCGCCAGATCGCACCGGTCCTGCAGAGATCCATCGCAGTGGCCCCACCAAACAACAAGGTCCCCCGCACGCCCCGGAGGGGTGCGGGGGACCGACTGGAGACGCCGCCAGCACGGACGGCGGAGCGATTGGGCTACGGCCCATCCGTGGCATTGTCCGCGGTGGGTCGGTCGGCCAGTGACGACATCACGTCAGGGGGGGCGTGGAGTCGAGCCCCTGGTGCGAGATCCGAGGGTGTTTCGCGACGGCAGGGGTTGATTCACAGAGCGAGGTCGTCAGACTGCATTTTGGGCCGCGGCGAGCGGCCGTTCATCCGAGGGGTCCGGGTTCCGAGCGTCTGCCTTGCCGGGGATCGATCGGGTCCAGACCAGGTCCAGGGGAATCACGATGGCTCGATTCCGGTGCGTGGCCGCTGCGGCGGCGTTGGGCGTCTCCACGATCGCGGCGGCGGACTTCGTCGACTGGCACTTCGACAGCTACTTGGTCTCGGTCGGCGGGGTCGATTATTCCGTAATCGATGTCTACGCCCAATTCGATAGCGGGACAGACACGCTTCTGAATGTCTTCAACTCATCAATTTCAAATGTCAACGGCACCCCCTTCCATCACAACGACTTCAACACGCTGAGCGGTCAGCCCGGGACATGGGCGGTCCAGCAGACGGCCAACCTTCCGGCGCTCGGATTGGTCCCGGAGAATGACTCCTTCGTGCTCATCGGTGGGACCTATGGCTCGTCGAACAATACGGCGTTGGACCCGAG
>JBMUAP010000523.1:0-2775 GCA_049454155.1 Blastocatellia bacterium | reverse complement strand
ACGTCTCGCCTCAACACGGCTCGTCTGGGTTGTCGGGGCAACCCCTTGTACCCCAATTCTCCATTCTCCATTCTCCATTCCACACGGGCGCGCCCCCTACAGAATCGCGAGAATCCCTGGTGGGATAGGATGCGGGCCGGAGGCCCGCGCACCCAGGGTGTCAGTCCTGACGTCTCGCCTCAACGCGGCCCGTCTGGGTTGTCGAGAGAACCCCTTGTACCCCAATTCTCCATTCTCCATTCTCCATTTTCTATTTTGTCAGCGGAAGAGCGGGAAGAGTTTCGTGAGGATCTGCTCTTTGAGGAGTCTGCTCAAGCGATAGGTCGTCCCGGGGCCCTCTTCGCCGGCGGACGGGTTGGCGTGGGTGTTGAAGACGACGAGGTAGGCGGTTCGGGTTGCCGGGCAGACCTGGAATTGGCTGATGAATCCGGCCTGCTCACCGTAATGACCAAAGAGGGAGAGGCCGGCGTTCTCCTCCAAGAGGAAGCTCAGTCCGACGCTGTCGCGTCGATTGCTCCCCACCTGTTCGGGAATGGAGCGGGGCGGGAGGGGCAGTTGTGGCGCGAGCATCTCCTCGAGGCTGGCGCGTTTCAGCACGAGATCGTACTGCTCCTCGCGCCGCGGATCTCCCAGCAGAAACTGCACGTAGCGCACCATGTCCGGCAGGGGCGCATTGAGCCCGCCATTGGAGACGGTGATCCCAGTGTCCGGATCGAAGGGGGCTGCTCGCAGGGTGCCCTTCTCGCGGTAGTAGCCGGCGGCGCGATGCTTCAGAAGATGGGATGGCGTCGTGTCGAAGTAGCTGCGGTACATCTCCAGCGGTTTGAAGAGGTTCTTGTCGAGGTAGACCTCGTAGTCCTCTCCGGTCACCTTCTCGATGACCTTGCCGAGGAAGAGAATCCCTGGATTGGAGTATTGAAAGCGGCTCCCGGGAGGGAAGAGGATCTCGGTGTAGGGGAACATCGCGACGAGCTGGGACCACTCCTTCGGCTCGAAGGGATGCCAGGGGCGGTCACCTCCCCACGGCCACGTCGGATTGCGGAAGCCGGCGCTGTGGGTCAGGAGGTGGCGGAGGGTGATCGCCTCCATCGAACCGTGCGGATTGTGGACGGCGCGAAGCTCTGGAAGATACTGGACAACCGGATCCTCCAAGCGAAGCCTTCCCCGATCCCGCAACTGCAGGATCGCGATGGCGGTCATCGTCTTGGTGATTGAGGCCCAGTGATAGATCGTCTTGCGATCGACCGGCTGGTCCCTCTCCAGATTGGCCTGCCCGTGAAACTCCTCGGCGAGGACCCGCTCGCGGTCGACCACGACGAGGCTGCTCCCGACAATTCCATACTCGCGCAGCCATTTCCGATACTCCTCCCGCACTTGCCCCCACTGAGCGGCAAAGCCTGCCGGCGTTTGCGCCAGTGACACAGTGGACGGAGCAATTGACAGAAGAGTGCAGAGAAAGACGGCCGACAGTCTCCAGCGGCGACGCATGCGGGGACTCCTTGTGGATGACAGGAAATGGGGCCTTGCTCCGCCTCCAAGGCGCGCCACTCCATCGATGAGGCGAGCAGAAGGCGCAGGGCTCTCAACGGACCGACTTCGTCCCGTAGTTGATGGCCATGATCCCACCGCCAAACTCGACAAAGCCAGTCTTCTCAAACCCCTGTTGCGCCATCATCTCGGCGACGCGCTGCTGGCCGGGGTAGAGTTTGAGACTCTCCGGGATGTAGCGGTAGACGTCCGCGTCACCGTGGAGCAGGATGCCGGCGATCGATCCCGTGACGATGAGGTAGTGCAGATAGAGCCAGCGGTAGAGCCGGTTCTGTGGGTGACCAAAATCGAGCGAGTGGAACGTTCCCCCCGGTTTGAGGACGCGGTGGATCTCGCGGAGGGCCTCGGCGACGTCGGGTACGTTGCGCAGCGCGTACCCACAGGTCACCCGATCGAATGACTGATCCGGGAAGGGCATCTGCATGATGTCGGCGCATTCGAAGCGGCAGTTGGTCACGCCCTGGTTGATCCGTTTCTTCTCGGCCAGTGCGATCATCTCCGGGACAATGTCCAGCCCGACGGCCGACCCCTTCGGCAGCTCCCGCGCGAGCATGAAGGTGATGTCCCCGGTGCCACAGGCGAGGTCGAGCACCGACTCTTCGCCCCGCAGCCCGACCATCTGCAAGAGCTTTCGCTTCCACCCACGATCCATTCCGAAAGAGAAGAAGACGGTGAAGGAGTCGTAGAAGGGAGCAATCTTGACGAACATCTGGTTGACGTACGATTGTTTTTTCTGCTTCGATGTGATGTGCTCTTTCAGATTGAGTTTTGGCATGGAGGTCGATCCGGCGTCAATTCTATTGTTGGGGGATGGCGGCAGACTCTGGGGGAGACGTCCCCCCTGTCCCCGCGGAACCGCGCATAACCGGTCTGAGTAATACTTGATTCGCTGATCGAGCGCAATGGAACTCGGCCATTGTCGATCGGTGCGAGGCAAGAGCAGGCCCTTTCCAGGAGCAGACATTTTGAATCGTCGACAATTCAACCAGCGGGTGGGAGGGGTACTTGGCTCGACGTTGCTCGGGGTGAGCCAACGGGGGACGGAGCGGGGTGGACCGCGCATCGTTGTCGTTGGTGCCGGCATCGTTGGCGCTTCGATCGCATATCATTTGGCGGAGCGGGGTGCAGCTGTGACCATCCTTGAACGGGCCCACCCGGGCGCAGGAGCGACGGGAAAGTCCTTTGCCTGGATCAACGCCACCTTCTCCAAGCAGCCGTACGCCTACT
>JBMUAP010000522.1:0-2783 GCA_049454155.1 Blastocatellia bacterium | reverse complement strand
TCGTCACGGGACTGGGTGCCTGGCAGATCCGCGGGCAGGAATGGATGGCACCGTGGCTTCGTTTCCTCACTGTGGGTGGAGTGGGGCTGGCCGTCTACCTGACCCTTTGGCGTCCATTGCGTCGGCGCGTCAGCGATCGACAGATCGCGCGATACCTCGAGGAGCGGACGGAAGGGCTCTCCGAGGCGCTGGTCACGGCCGTCGAGTTCATCGGTCAGCGGGAAGAGGCAGGATCCTCCCCGGCCCTGATCGGGCGGCTGCTGCGTACCGCCGATCGAGAAGCCGGCCAGATCGATCTGCAGGGCATCATCCGAACGAGCCACTTCTGGCGCTGGGGAGCGGTGACACTGACCGCCCTGGCCCTCTTCACCGGGATGACGATCTTCGGTCCACGTGAAGTACGCCAAGGAGTGGCCCAGATCATCGCCCCGTCGAGCGCGGCGGCAGCCGGGCTCGGGCTGCGGATCGAGGTCAGCCCGGGAACCGCCCGCGTCGTGCGGGGGCGCGACCTCCGCATCGTCGCGCGGCTGATCAACTTCCAATCCGACGAGGTGCTCCTCCAGACACGCTTCGTCGGTGAATCCGAAGAGGACTGGGTCGAGCAGCCAATGGAACCGACCCGGCAAGCGGACCGCTTCGAGGCCTTTCTCTTCAATCCGCAGCGTCCGATCGAGTACTTCGTCGAATCGTCCGGCTGCCGCTCGGAAATCTTTCGACTGACGATCGTCGACCTGCCCTTCGTACGACAGATCGACCAGGAGCATACCTATCCCGCCTACACCGGCCTGCCGACCCGCACCTTCGAGGATGCCCCCGAGATCGCCGTGCTGGCCGGAACCCGCGTGCAACTCACCGCCCGCTTGAGCGCCCCGGCGAGAAGCGCGCGCATCGTCCTCGCCACCGGGTCGACGATCGAGATGATCGCCGCCGGCGAAAACGCCTTTGCCGGCACGATCGAGGTGGCGACGCCGACGACCTACCACATCGAACTGACCAGCCGCGAAGGCGAGCGCTACCTCGGCTCGAACGAGTACGACATCACCGTGCTCGAAGACCGTCCCCCGGTGGTGACGATCGAGCGCCCGGGGCGCGATACGCGAGCGACCAGCGTCGAGGAGATCTTCACCCTCGCACGCGCCGAGGACGATTATGGAGTCGTCTCCCTCGACCTGCACTTCTCCGTCAATGGCGGCGAGGAGAAGAAGATTGACCTGCAAAGACTCTCCGCGCCCGCACGCGACAGTGAAGGCCGTGGAGCCCTCGCCGGCACCCACACCTTCTTTCTCGAAGAGTTCGGACTCCAACCCGGCGACCTTGTCGCCTACTATGCCCGCGCCCGCGACGCCCGCAACGAGACGACCAGCGACATCTACTTCATCGAGATCAAGCCCTTCGAGAAGGACTACCGGCAATCCCAACAGCCGGGCGGCGCCGGGGGTGGCGAGGCCGAGGAGCAACAGGCCCTGACCAAGCGGCAGAAGGACCTCATCGCTGCCACCTTCCGCCTGCAACGCGAAGAGGGCGGCTACGACGAGAAAGAGCGCGAGGAGAACTACGAGACCGTCGCCCTCGCCCAGGAGAAGCTGCGCAGCGATGCCGCCGCTGTCGTCGAACGGATTCGGCGACGACTCGGCGCACAGCTCGAACAACAGAAAGACTTTGCCAAGCTCGTCGACCACATCACGCAGGCGACCAAGGAGATGGTCCCGGCCGTCGCACAACTGAAAGAGCGGAAGAGCGAGGCGGCGCTCCCGCCCGAACAGCGCGCCCTCCAGCAACTGCTTCGCGCCGATGCCATCTTTCGTGAGATCCAGGTGAGCATGGATCAGAACGGCGGAGGCGGTGGCGGCAGCCAAGCCCGCGACCTCGCCGATCTCTTCGAACTGGAACTCGACAAGATGAAGAACCAGTACGAGACCCTCAACCAGGCACCCCGCCGCCAATCTCAACAACAGGAGGACGAGGCGAAGCGCAAACTCGACGAACTCTCCCGCCGCATGCAGCAGGAGATCGAGCAGCAACAGCGCCCCCGCAGCGCCCCCCGCAATCAGCCACGCAATGGAGGTGGCGGTGGTGGCGGGGGTGGCTCCCAGCAACAGATGGCCGAGGAAGCCCGCCGCGCGGCTCGGGAGCTGGAGCGCCTCTCCCGGGAGCGGCGTGACCCCCGGCTGATGGATCTCAGTAACCGTCTCCAGCAGGCCGCGGAGGAGATGGACCGGGCCAACCAGGCCGCCCGTAACCAGCAATCAGAAGAGTCACTCGCCCGCAACCTGCGCGCCCGCCAGCAGCTCGAAGAGGCCCGACGCCGACTTGACCAACTGCAACAAGGCAACCGTGCCCAGTCGGTCGAACAACTGCGCCAACGTGCGGCCAATGCCTCGCGCCGCCAGGAGGAGATCGCCCGCGACGTCGTGGAGTCGGCTCGCCAAGCCCGCAGCGGCACCAATCCCAGCCCATCCACCAAAGAACGCCTCGCCGAACGGAAAGAGACCCTCGCCGACGAGGTCTCCAACCTCGAACGCGAGATCGAACAGGCCGCCCGCTCCCAATCCCAGGAGCAGCAGGCCACCGCCAGCCGCCTGCGCCAAGCGCTCACCTCCCTCCGCCTCAACCGGGTGACCGATCGCATCCAGGCTACCCGTCAGCTGATCGAGATGAATGCCTGGGACGCGGCCCGCTCCGGTGACCGTGCCATCCAGCAGAATCTCGAGGAATTGACCCGACAACTCGAGCTTGCCGAAGGGGCCTCCAAACGTCCTGGCCCTGGCGGCGAGACTGCCGAG
>JBMUAP010000521.1:0-2784 GCA_049454155.1 Blastocatellia bacterium | reverse complement strand
AACCCCACCCACCGGCGCGAAGACGCCCGGGTAGGACTCGTTCCCGTGGAGTCCGAGTCCGGCAGCGATGTGGAGCGTCAACTGGTGGCCGCCGTGGGGGATGCAGCGTCTCGAGGACCAGCCGGACTCCTCGAGCATCTGCAAGATGCGCAGGTACTCAACCAGGCCATAGCCCAGCGCCGGGTCCATCTGCAGGTAGTCGCGGGCGGGCTGCATGCCGCCATAGCGGATCAAGTTGCGCGCGTCCTGCATCGAGAAGAGGTTCTCGCCGGTGGCGATCGGGACGGGCGAGACCTCGGCGACCCGGGCGTTGAGCTCATAATCGAGCGGATCCCCCGCCTCCTCGTACCACTTGAGGCGATCGCGGTAGGGCGTGAGGGCCTCGGCATAGGCGAGGGCAGTCGACAGGTCGAAGCGGCCATTGGCATCGACCGCCAGTTGCTGGCCAGGCGCGAGGATCGCCAAGACCGCCTCGATGCGGGTCAGATCTTCTGCCAAGGGTGCCCCGCCGATCTTGATCTTGACGTCGAGGTAGCCCTGATCGAGGAAGCGGCGAATCTCGTCCTGCAGGCCCGTCAGCCCCTTTCCCGGATAGTAGTAGCCACCGGCAGCATAGACGTAGACGTCCGGATCGGCGACTCCACCGCGGTAGCGGTCGGCGAGGAGGCGGTAGAGCGGACGCTCCTCGATCTTGGCCGCCAAGTCCCAGAGCGCCATATCGATCGTGCCAACAGCGACGGCCCGCTCCCCGTGGCCGCCCGGCTTCTCGTTGGCCATCATGACGTCCCAGGCGCGGAAGGGATCGAGCGTCACGCCATCCTCGGCGCAGAGGGCCTCTGGCGCTGCCGCCATCAGCCGGGGGATGAGCCGCTTGCGGATGATCTCGCTCGGGGCATAGCGGCCATTCGAGTGGAACCCATAGCCAACCACCGGCCGCCCCTCCCGCACGACGTCGCTGACGACCGCGACGATCGAGACGGTCATCTCGGAGAAGTTGATGTAGGCGTTGCGCAGCGAGGACCGGAGCGAGACAACCTCTTCGTGGATCGCAGTAATCTTCATACCTTCTTCAGTATCCTCTCATCGATGCAGGTCCATACAGGTCGGTCCGCCGGAGGTGGCGAACCGGTCTAGCAAACAAACTCCGTGGGGGGATGGGGCTGGGAGGCGCGAGGTGGGGGAGTCGCTCAGCCGTTGACGGCCGACGAGGCCTCGGCGGCAATCCGGCGGATCTCCCGGACAATCTCCTCTTCCAATGTCTCCGAGTAGCGGATGGTCGGGGTCGTCACGCTGACCGCGCCATAGCACCGGCCCTGCCGATCGAAGAGCGGCGCTCCGCAGCAGCACCAGCCCTGCGCCGACTCCTCCTGCTCCCGCGCCCAGCCCTGTTGCCGGATCCGGGCATACTCCTCGAGAAGCGCCGGACGGTCGGTGATCGTCCTCTCGGTGTGGGGAGGCAGGCCGTAGACCTGGATGATCCGGTCGATCCGCTCCGGGGTCTGGAAGGCGGTGATCACCTTCGCCAGGGAGCTGCAGTGCGGCGGCAGGACCCGGCCGAGCACATTGACTGCCCGGATCGCCTGGAACCCCTGAATCGTGTCGATCACCTGGACCCTGTCCCCGAAGAGAAAGGCCAGACTGACCGTCTCATCGAAGCGGTTGTTGAGCTGCTGCAGAAACGGGTGGACGACCTGCCGGATCTGCTCCGCCTGATCGTAGAGGGTCCCATAGAGCACCTTCGGCGCGAGCTGATAGCTCCCATCGACATTGCGTTGCAGGTAGCGATGCACCTCAAGCGTCGTCAGGATGCGAAAGAGCGAGGACTCCGGGAAGCCACTCGCCGCGCTCAGCTCGGTCAGGTTGAGGTTGGTCTCGGCATTGGGAAAGAGGTCGAGGATGTCGAGCGCGCGCCCGATCGCCTTCGATTGCCCCTCCGCGCCAGATCCTCCGCTCGCGGTGCTTGGCTTGCGGCGCCGGGTCTTCGACACCGCCGCGGGTTGTCGTGTCGTCTTCCCTTGACGAGGAGCGGCGGCAGGAGAATGTTTGCTCTTGGATTCAGGAGATTTTGGCATTGTGCGCGTAGTAGACCAATCCTCTTCGTTGGATGTCAAGTCGGGGCGAGAGGGTCACGCCCCGTCCGTTCCTGGGGTGTCCGGCACCTGTAAGACCGCTGACCGGACTTCCAGGTACTCGTGAATCCCCTCCGTCCCATTCTCGCGGCCGATGCCGCTCTCCTTGACACCCCCAAAGGGGATGCCTGGATGGATGATCCGGACCTCGTTAATCCCGATCGTTCCGAATTCCAGTCTCTCGACCAGCCGGTGGATCCGCGCCGCGTGGTTGGTGAAGAGATAGGCCGCGAGGCCATACGAGGTCGCATTGGCCTGCTGGATCGCCTCCTCCTCCCCGCGAAAGGGCGAGACAGCGAGCAGGGGCCCGAACGTCTCCTCCCGCATGACGCGCATCTCCGGCGAGACATTGGCCAGCAGAGTTGGTTGGAAGAAGGCCCCATCGTTCGGGCTCGCCAAATGCAGCCGCTGCCCTCCGGTGACGATCCGCGCCCCGCGCGTTACCGCATCGTCGAGATGGGTGCAGACGCGCTCGAGCGCCCCCTCGTGGATCAGCGGACCGACCTCGACCGTCGGGTCCTCTCCATTCCCGACGCGCAAGCGGGAGATCCGCTCGGCCAAGCGAGCCAAGAGCGGCTCGACGATCGCCTCTTCCGCGAGGACCCGTTGGACGCAGATGCAGGTCTGGCCGGCATGACGGAAGCGCGAGCTGACG
>JBMUAP010000520.1:0-2803 GCA_049454155.1 Blastocatellia bacterium | reverse complement strand
TATTGCCTGCACACCAAGACAAGGACCGCTATCGCGTGATCCTCATTACGGGCAGCCTGTCCCTGACTGCCAAGGGGGCCATTCGGAATTCGCGAATGGCGAAAGTGGTCGCAGCGGGAAGAGTCGAACTTCCAACGCGGAGATTATGATTCTCCTGCTCTGCCATTGAGCTACGCTGCGAGAGGAGTTATGCGCTAACCCCGAGCGGGTATACCATTTCTCGTATACCAGAGACGGGGCATTTACGCTAACCCCGAGCGGGTATATCACCAGTCGAGCAGGCTACGAACGAAGGCGTAGACCAGCAGGAATGACCCGAAGAGAGTCATGGGGACCAAGATGTCTGGACTCATGGGTGCCTTACTCGTTGAAGTCGTCCGGTGAGAGCACGGGCGTCTCGCCATCGAGCGGGAGCCAGAGGATCACATCGGCGTGAGTGTGAGCATCCCGCGCAACCGAGCGGACTCGGGCGGGGACTTGATCGACGGGTTGGTTGTAGTTGTCTTCCATAGTGGTAGTTGGATGGTTGTTATGGTTGTGGTTGTGTTAACCGGAGATCCGGTTAACGAGAGCGGAGTCACTCCAACACCTGCACCAGTGGTGGCAGTCCCACTGGTGAGGTGCTGACGCGAACCCGTTCCGGTTAGGACTGGGCCTTGGCCTGCTTGGTCAGCCAAGCGCGGCGGAGAGCAGAGACCGCGTCCTCGCCAGCCTCGGCCTCGGCGAGAGCGATGAGCTTCTCGATGACGGGGGCGAGCTTCGCGTCCTTCTCTTTCTTGCTCTTGCTCTCGGACTTCTGGGCACGTTCGCGGAGGCCCAGAGCAACGAACGCGTCAGAGGCACGGCGCTCGGACTCAGCCTTGGCCTGCTTCTCGGTCTTGCCGTCAGCGAGGTAGGCCTCGACCAGCGCGGCTTTGACTTGCGCCTTGAGGTCCTTGATGGCGGCCTTGCGGTCCGCGCCGGACTCGGCGATTTCGTTGGAGATGCGAGCCTTGATCGCGTCCTTGAGGGAGGCGAGGTTGGAGTTCGCCACGGCGAACGTGACGATGTCGGTGATGACGTCCTCGGTGAAGGAGAGGACGCTGCGGAGGTTGGCAATGATGTTGCTCATAGTGGTAGTTGTGGTTAGTCGCTGGATCACGATGCTTAACCGGAAACTCGGTTAGCCACGGGTCGGTCGTCGTCAGCACTCGGAGACCAATCCGAATGGACAGGGGAGATGAATCCGCAATGGGTAGTTCACGATCCCCTGTTTCGACCTTTATTCAGCAGTCAGCGCACGTTCAGCAGAGGAAGCGATTGGCGAGTGGGATGCGGACAAGTGGAGCCGCAAAGGTATAAGTGCCGTTCGTATCTGCTCGTCCCGATTCGGTGTTCTACCGACATACCTCGAAAGGCATGACCGCAAACCAATGCGGTGGCAGGCTTGACTACCTGCTGCTCCGTTACCGGACCGAGCGGCACGCCCCATTGGAGGCGTTGCTGGTCGATGGTCGGAGTGGACTGCAACTGACTTCAGTCTTGCGCCCGTTTGTAATCACGGGCATCCGTTCGCGCTACGTTTCCTCACGCTACAAGGCAATCCACAAGGGAACGAATCCCCTTGGCCGGAAGAGGTCTGCACCTCTGCTTCGCGTCCGGTCCGCCGACACTACCCTTACGCACCTTTACTCGGGGACTCCAAAGCCTAACTCCCATCCCGCTGGAGACGATCCAGCGCGGCGAGAGGTCAGCAAACCCCTTTCGGGCCTCGACTAATGTCAGCCTGATTTCGCGTCTCACCGAGCGCTACTCCGCCCAACCCGCCGCTCCCTGCTTGACCGCCCCATCCCGAAGGATGACGCGCGCTCTGTTCACGGTGGGGCCAGATCGGCCTCACGCTCAGTCTCAGTTGTCAAAGATCCAAAGTCGCCTCGGTCACTCTGGTGCTGTCGGTCGGGAGTCGATCCCGTCTCGCGCACCGCTGTTCCCTCGGTCTGCTACCTATTGGGGACCTCGGAGGAATTAGGTTGCCAACAGAGTAAGAAAGGGTATGTTGGCTAACCGGAACACTGGTTTACTGGATGCCTGCCTCGCACGATCCCAAGCTGAAAGAAGAAGCTCGCCGCCTCATGGAGGAGGAAGGCTTTACTCTGACCGAGACCGCTCGGCGGGTAGGAGTGTCGAAGACAGTGATCAGTGACTGGGCGACAGCAGGTGAATGGAGGAGGACAGAAGTCGTTCGACAGGTTAGGATACAGGAACAGAAACTGGTGACTGATCCGGTGTTAGATGCTGCGATCAAGCGGCTTACGACAATGCCGAGAGGTCAACGGGAAGCAGAGTATGATGAGGCTATGCATCTCTGGGCTACATCGATCCCAATTCTGTTGAAGCAAATACCTCACAATGAATTGGTTACAAAGGCTGACAAGGTTTCAAAGTTGATCGAGGTATCGAGGAAGGTGCTTGGAAAAGAGGAAGGCAAATCGAAACCTGCCATGCTATCTGTCGGAATACTGTCGTCGTCTCCCATCCCCAGCAGGATCCCAGAGCCGCTGGAAATTCTTGACGCACAGGTGGATACGCTAACCGAAGATGCGGTTTAGGTAGCGGGTTGCCTACCTGCTACCGGAAAAAGGATTCTTTTTCTGGCGGACACTGACGGCAGGGGTCTCCCCCCGGACCCTGTTCCGCGACGCGCTACATTATATGTACGAAGGCTATAAAAAAGTGCCCGTTTTTCTAACAGGGCCCTCTCTGTAGCCTCTCTGTAGCCGGGTTCATCGACACGTCGCAAGAACATGTCGACGTTCGACCACTT
>JBMUAP010000519.1:0-2804 GCA_049454155.1 Blastocatellia bacterium | reverse complement strand
GCCCTCCGCGGCGGCCCATCGTGCCGGTCGTCTCACCGAGTCCACCGGCGTAGGGGAGATCCGGATAGCCCAACCGCAGCCGCAGTGCGGCCCGCACCGATTGGACCAGTGATTCCGAAGCGGGTGGCACGGTCTGACTTTCCGTTGCGGACCTCCCCGCATCGGGGAGCCCCGTCGGGTCCTGACCGAAGGCGACTGGAGCCAAGAGTCCGATTCCCATCGACAGGAAAAGACCCCCCAGAATGTGTTGAAGAATTCCCCGATTCATCTACTTGTCACTCTTCTCGTCGGAGTCCTTCTTCAGTTTGTCCCGACTGTTGTTGAATTCGACTTTGGGCTTCTCACCGATTGGACCCCGGCTGACCGTTGGCGGGAAGGCGTTGAATTGACGCCACAACTCAAACCCTACCGAGACAACGTCGAGCATGACCCACCCATTGACCTCCGCACCCGGTCGGAGCAGATTCAGCGCAGGCCACTCTTCCTCTCTTCCTGAGGCAATGGCCTCCTCATCCGGGCTGACGATGATCCGAAAACGATTCTGTCCATCGTCGACCGCGTCGATGACTTTGACCTTCCCGGCGAAGGTCCCCACCGCGATCGAGGGCCACCCGACAAACTGGATCGCCGGCCACCCGGCAAAGTTGAGCCGCACCTGCCGCCCGACAGAGACGAGGGGCGCGTCATAGTCCGAAAGGTAGAGTTCGACGGCCTGATCACTCGTCTGGGGCGCGAGCACCGCCAGCTCGTCACCGGCCTTGACCGTCTCTCCTGGGCCGACCCGCGTCACCCGCACCAGCTTGCCGTCCTGCGGCGCACGGATCAATCGCTGTTCCGTCCGGCGACGGACATTGCCGAGGTCGATCTCCAACTTCTGCAGATCGCTGCGCGTCTTGGCAATCGTCTCCCGGACCGAGGCGACAGAGGCCCGCAGCGCATTGACCTGCGCCGAGGTGTCGTTGCCGACCCGGTCGCGGTCGAGTCGGGCGACCTCCAAGTCCTTCCGCGCGACTTCCAGGGAGGCGAGGGTACTCTCCAACCGGGTCTTGGCGGTGATGATATCCAGCTCGGCCAATTCGAGATCCCGCTTCGAGCGGAGCCCCTTGCCAAAGAGTTCCTCCAGCCGCTTGAGGTTGAGTTCGCTGGTGACCACCCCCTGTCTCGCCTGCGTCGCGGTCTGTTCGGCGACGAGCAGACGATCCTGTGCTTGCCGCCAGCGCTGCTCCGCCGCGGGCATGGCCAAGTTCCGCGAACTGTCGACATCTCCCAACTGAGCCGTCAAGGCCTTCTCTCGGGTCAACGACTCGGTCAGTCCCGTTTGCAGGAACTGGCGCTGCTCTTCCAATCTCTCTGCCTGATCGTTGATCAGAAACTTCGAATCGATATCTTCGATCTCGGCAATCACCTCACCGGTCCGGATCTCTTGCCCTTCGACCGCGTTCCAGCGGATCAGCCTGCCGGGGATCTGCGCCTCGATGCTCTGCGGGCGATCCATCGGCGAGAAGACGATCACCCGCCCATACCCGGTGACCGATTGCTGCCACGGAACATAGATCAGACTGAGAACCAGAATGAGAAGCAAGAGCAGGATCGCGAAGGCCACCGGGCGCAGCGCGTGCGGCGTCTCCATCAGCTTGAGGGAGCTGATCTCCGGCTCCTGATTCATCCTCATGGTTTCCTGCATGCGCATCGCTCGGGTCCCTTCCTCTCTACTCTTCTCTTCTCTTCAATCGATTCTACCGAGATCTACCGCTGCCCACTCGCCAGCGTCGGGAAGAGCTTGCGCAGCTCTCCGTCTGGCTTGGCGGTCAATTCCGACAGCGATCCTGATTCGAAGATGTGCCCCTTGGCGAGGACGTGAATCTTGTGGGTTCGCGCAACGATCTCCGGATCGTGGGAGATGTCAAGGATGGTCCACTTATACTTGGGATTGAACAGCTCATTGAGGATCGACAGCTTGTCGTTCTCGTCGACGCCGGTGAATCCTTCGTCCAGAATCAGCAGCTGGGGGCGGCTGATGACGGCGCGGGCGATCAGCAGTCGTTGCAACTGGCCGCGGGAGAGGTTCCTTCCTTCGGTGACCACTTTGGTCTGGAGCCCCTTCGGCATCCGCGCGACCTCTTCGGTCAGGTGGGCCAAGTCGAGGGCCCATTGCAGGTCCTCGTGCGCGATCTCCTTGCGTCCCATGAGGATGTTCTCCTCGATCGTTCCCGCAAAGATCTCATTGGTGCTGCTGACCAGGCTGACGACCCGCCGCAGGCTCGACAGGCGCACGTCGCGGATGTCCATGCCATTGATCTGCACTAGTCCGTGGGTCGGCTCATGCAGCCCGCACATCATCATCGCCAGCGTCGATTTGCCGACGCCACTCTTCCCGACGAGGCTGACGTGCTCTCCGGGTTGGATGGTCAAGTCGAGATCGGAGAGGATCTCGTGGCGCCCATCATACGAAAACCGGACTTTCCGGCACTCCACCCGGGAGCCCTCCCGGCTGGCGGGCAGGTCCCATCCCTTGGTCCGCTCGGCGGGCATGTCTGTCAAGTGGCCGACCTTGTAAAGTCCTGTCAGCAGGTCATACAGGTTCTCCATCAGGCGGATCAGCTTCTCCAGCCCTTCGAGGGCGCCGACGACGACGATCTCCGAGGCGACGACCTGACCGAGTGTCAGTTGCCGATTGATCACCAACCACCCCCCAATCGCCAGCACCCCGGCACTCGCAATCGCCTGGAAGAGGTAGATGCCCATCGCTTGACGGAAGAGAACCCGGAAATGCAGGCGTCGGGCCGCAAAGTAGAGGGCGATCC
>JBMUAP010000518.1:0-2809 GCA_049454155.1 Blastocatellia bacterium | reverse complement strand
CCGACCTAAACGACCTAAACGACCTAAACGACCTACACGAAAGGACCGTGCAGGAGTCAGAAGAGAAAGGGGGTTGTCGTCCTGCTGGTCGGCGGCCTGCTCCTCTGGTGGTTTATCGCTCGAATCGATGCCGCAGCGGTCGGGCAACACCTGCGCGAGGTCAAGCTCTGGCCCCTCCTCTTTGCCAGCCTCCTCGTCAATCTGACGCTCGTCGTCCGAAGCTGGCGCTGGCAGATCCTCCTCGCGCCAGTGGTCGCGGTCTCCTATCGACCACTCTTGGCGGCAACTTCGGTGGGATTCGGGAGCATCTTTATCATCGGACGAGTCGGGGAGATCATCCGGCCCGCGGTTCTCAGCCTGCAGGAACGGTTACGTCCCAGCTTGACGGTCGCCTCGATCTTCGTCGAGCGCCTCTTCGATACGGCTGCGGTCGTCTTACTCTTCTCTCTCAACCTGGTCTTCTTCTCCCTTCCAGCGGGAACGCCAGCCAAGATCGCGCAAGTCGCGGCGATGCGGACCCTCGGAGGACTGCTGACCCTGGGGGTCTTCCTTGGGATCGGCGTACTCCTCCTGCTGCGTTGGCGATCTGTCTGGGTGCGCACCCTGCTGCTGGAGCGCCTCTACCCGTTGGCCCCCCGCTTGATGAGGCCCGTCCTCAACTTTGTGCATCACCTCACCGACAGCCTCGCCGTGTTGACCAACCTGCGCGCGCTGACCTTGACGACCGCCTCGACCGGGCTCATCTGGGGAACCGGAATGCTGGCGAGTTGGCTTGTCTCGTTTGCCTTCCATGTCCCCCTCTCTCTCCAGGAGCTGATCTTCTTCCTCGGGTTTGGGATGGTCGGCTCGGTCGTGCCAACCCCGGGTGGCTCTGCCGGTGCCTTTCACGCCGTCGCCGCGGCCGGGCTTGAATTTCTCGGACTGGAGAGCAATCTCGCGGCGAGCATGGCGATCGTCTATCACCTGATCGCCTTTGGCCCGCCCTTTCTCATGGCCCTCTACTTTCTGGTCCGGGACGATCTGTCGCTCCACCAACTTCGCGAGGCCCTCGCTTCCGAGCAGTCCTCCGAGCCCCCCGCTCATCCATCTTCTGTTCAGGGAGGCCCTCCACAATGAAATGTCCCTTCTGTGGCCACATCGAGGACAAGGTCGTCGACTCGAGAGAGTCCCGCGAGGGTGATGCCATCCGTCGTCGCCGGGAGTGTCTCAAGTGTGAGCGCCGCTTCACCAGCTACGAACGCATCGATGAGATCCCCTACATGGTCATCAAGAAAGATGGCCGCCGCGAACCTTTCAGTCGCGACAAGGTGATGGCCGGCCTCCTCCGCGCCTGCGAGAAGCGCCCTGTCCCTACCAATCGACTCGAGGCGATCGTCAACGCCGTCGAAGCCTATGTCCAAACCTCTCCCGAACGCGAGCGCAGTACCGCCAAGATTGGCGAGATGATCATGCGTCGGCTCAAGGAGCTCGATAAGGTCGCCTATGTCCGGTTCGCTTCGGTCTACCTCGAATTCCAGGACCTCTCCGAGTTCATGGATGAGCTGAAAGGACTCCTTCGGGCGCGGAAATAGCTCTCCCCTGTGGAAAAAAGTGGGAAGAGGCAAGTGAAAGTCGGGATGGGGACTTGCGCTGGAGGGAGATCGTTGCTAGTATGCGGGTTTTGACGGTCAAGGCTGTTCGCAGTGGATCAGCCGAGAGGATGTCAAGCCCTCATTCCCCTCGCACGAGTGGTAGAGCGTGGAGTGGGAGTCTGCGGAAGCGTTGTTTAACGTCAAGCAAGTGGGTCTGTTCTTTGGTCAGCGGGTCTGTTCGCCGGTGTAGCTCAGTTGGTAGAGCAACTGATTTGTAATCAGAAGGTCGGGGGTTCAAGTCCCTTCACCGGCTCTCTTGGCACCGGAGGGGAATCTGTCGTAGGATACCCCCCGTTCGTTGGGCTGCTCGGTGAGGGTCTAAGGTGAGTCTTTGAGTTGAGTTTCAAGGGTATCCACCGGGAGGCGTCGGTTAACGTCACGGCTCGCGGGTAGCCCATCCGGGCGATTGTTTGGCAAGAAGTTGGCAAGTAGTCTTTGAATAGCAGGCAGGGGTGGTCGAGTGGCTAATGGCACCGGGCTGTAAACCCGGCGGACGACAGTCCTACGTAGGTTCGAATCCTACCCCCTGCATGGCCTCCTGCTGGTCGGGACCCTGATGTAGATCAGGGAGTCCTCGGATCGGGGTGGCACGGTGAGACGAAGTCGTGATGGCTCCAACTCATCGATCATCGCGGGCGTAGCGCAATTGGTAGCGCACCAGCCTTCCAAGCTGGTTGTTGCGGGTTCGAGCCCCGTCGCCCGCTCTGACGGGTCTCTCTTGATGTTCGCTCTCGCTGGCAAGCCTTGAGGTTCGTAGCACGTTGGTCGATTCTCATTGGTTGTCAAGAGACAAGGTAGACGGAGAGGGAGGCAAGTTCGGTCACCAGTTCGATCTGATCGAGCGCTGAAGACCGCCCGATTGGCCCACATAGCTCAGTAGGTAGAGCGCGTCCTTGGTAAGGACGAGGTCACCGGTTCAAGTCCGGTTGTGGGCTCTGTTACTATTGGCAGTTCCTCTCTGTTTCGCGCGCAAATTCCCCCAGCGGACAAGCGTCGATGCGGAATGCCAAACGTAAAGGGCAAGGCGCTGGTCAGGCAATCCACTTCTCCACGTCAGAGGCGCCAACAGGAAGATCTTTCGTCAGGAAGACCTACGAAGGAAGACCTACTAAGGTAGAGTAGATATGGGGAAAGAGAAATTTGACCGCAGCAAGCCGCACGTCAACGTTGGGACGATC
>JBMUAP010000517.1:0-2821 GCA_049454155.1 Blastocatellia bacterium | reverse complement strand
CGACCCCAACATTGGCGTCCCGATTCGCACGCTCCTGGAGGGCTCCCCGGACCAGCCCAACGGTCATGACGACGAGGATCACCCCCACGGCGACCCCGAGGATGCTGACGAGCGTCCGAGTCGGGTGGTGGCGCAGATTCGATGAGACGAGGCTGTTCATAGACGACCGAAACCTTTCTCCAGGGCCAACCTCCAAGCGAACGATCGGCGCGAAAGGGGGGAAATGGCGAACCTATCCGGCTCCGAGGAGACGACGCACGGCGTGGGGGACCTCCGCGAGGGTCTGGGCGAGCTGGTCCGGCGCGACCCCTCCTTCGGCCAGTTCAGGCTTCCCGCCGCCCCGTGCCCCTGGCAGTTCGCGCAGGATTCGTCCAGCGTCGATCCGACCATTCGGCACGCCCGAGAGCATGACGAGCAGGGACGCCTTCCCTTCCTCAAGATCCCCCAGCACGACGATTCCAGGAGCAATTTTACGCGAGAGGCGATCGGCGAGTTGACGACGCCCTTCTTTGCCCAGCCCCTCGACTTGGCGGACAAGCAGGCGGAGACCGTCGATCTCCTCGACCTGATCCTCGGCGCCGCTGCCGCCCTGGGCGACTTTAAGCTTGAGCCGCTCGATCTCACGTTGATGTTCGCGCACCATCGCCTGCAGCCGTTCGACCTCGCGCGGCAGGTTGGCCGTCGCCGTGTGCAGACGGGCCGCCGTCTCCGCCAGCAGCGATTCAGCATGCTGGAACCGCTCATAGGCGCCCTGGCCGGTGACCGCCTCGATCCGCCGGGTCCCGGAAGCAACCGAGGCGTCGGAGAGAATCTTGAAGACACCGATATCCCCGGTGGCGGTGACGTGCGTCCCGCCGCAGAGCTCCGTCGAGAAGCCGGGAATGCTGACGACACGGACCCGATCGCTGTACTTCTCCCCGAAGAGGGCCATCGCCCCGTCGCTGAGCGCTTCATCAAGCGTCTTCTCCTCCTTGCTGAGGGGAGTGTTGCGGAGCGTCTGCGTGTTGACGAGGCGCTCGATCTCGGCCATCTCGTCGTCGGTCAGCGGCGCAAAGTGGGTGAAGTCGAAGCGGAGCCGATCGGGAGCGACCAGCGAGCCCGCCTGCTTGACGTGCGGCCCGAGCACCTCCCGCAGGGCGGCGTGGAGCAGGTGGGTCGCCGTATGATTAGCCATGGTGCGCGCCCGGCGATCGGGATCGACGAGGGCCGTCAACTGGTCCCCCCGCGCAATGGTGCCTTGTTCGACCTCGACTTGGTGGACAATCAAGCCAGACGTCGGCGTCTGGGTATCGACGACCCGCAGGTGGGCCTCCTCGTTGAGCAGCCGCCCCTTGTCCCCGACCTGCCCGCCAGACTCGGCGTAGAAGGGGGTGCGATCGAGGACGACCTCTCCCTTCTCTCCGGCCGTCAAGCGCTCGACGACCTCCTCTCCGCGGATGAGGGCGAGGACTCGTGCCCCCTCCAGCCGCGTCGCAGCTTCTCCGGGCTGATAGCCGGTGAACTGCACGGGACCCAATGGAGCAACGGTCCGGTAGACGCTGCGGAGCACCTTCGCCGCCGCCCCTTTCATCGACTCACGGGCGCGCTGGCGCTGCTGTTCGAGTTCCGCCTCGAAACCTTCCCGGTCGAGCGCGAAGCCGCGCTGCGCCGCGACGTACTCAATCAAGTCGTAGCGGCAGCCAAAGGTATCGTAGAGCTTGAAGACGTCGCTTCCCGCAATCCGTTGGTCCTGCGAGCGGGCCATCACCTCGTCGAGCACCGCCAGCCCAGCCCCAACCGTCGAACTGTAGAGCTTCTCCTCGATCGTCACGACCCGCTCGATGACCGCGCGAGTCTCGCGCAGTTCCGGGTAGGCCTCGCCGAACTGATCGACGACAAATTCGGTGACGCGAGCAAAGAAGAGGTCTCGGATGCCCAGCTTCTGTCCGTGCCAGATCGCCCGGCGCATGATCTTGCGCAGAACGTAGCCGCGACTGTCGTTGCCGGGAAAGATCCCATCGGCAATCAGGAAGGCAGTCGCACGGGCGTGGTCGGCAATCACCCGCATCGAGACGTTGTCTGCGGCATCGGTGTAGGCGTAGGGCTTCCCGGCGATCCCGGCGGTAAAGTCGATGATCGGTCGGAGGAGGTCCGTCTCGTAGTTCGAGGGTACCCCTTGCAGAACGGCGGTGATCCGTTCGAGACCGGCCCCGGTGTCGATCGACGGGGCCGGCAGGGGTTCGAGCCGGTACTTGCCGGGGGCCTCCTCGATCCGGTTGTACTGCATGAAGACGAGGTTCCAGATCTCGATCGTCTCGTCGCCCGCCCCGTTGACATACTCCGCGCGGTTGAAGGCGGGATCTTCGGGGTGTTCCCCCATATAGTAGTGGATCTCGGAGCAAGGTCCGCAGGGCCCCGTCTCGCCCATCTGCCAGAAGTTGTCTTTGCGGCCAAAGCGCAGGATTCGCTCTGGGGCAGCGCCCGCTTGGCGCCAGAGGTCGACCGCCTCCTCATCCGCCGGAACCTCGTCGTCCCCGGCAAAGACGCTGAACCAGAGCCGCGCCGGGTCCATCCCGAACTCCCCAACCAGCAGCTCCATGGCAAAGCGGATCGCATCCGCCTTGAAGTAGTCCCCGAAGGAGAAGTTCCCGAGCATCTCGAAGAAGGTATGGTGGCGAGCGGTCTGGCCGACCTCGTCGAGATCGTTGTGTTTGCCTCCGGCACGGACACACTTCTGGGCCGTCGTCGCGCGTCGATAATCACGCCGCTCCGCGCCGAGAAAGACATCCTTGAACTGGTTCATCCCCGCGTTGATGAAGAGCAGCGTCGGATCGTTGGCCGG
>JBMUAP010000516.1:0-2829 GCA_049454155.1 Blastocatellia bacterium | reverse complement strand
CAAGCCAATCACCCCTGCCCCCCACGCCAGCAGCAGAACCCCTTTGAGCCAACTTCCCTGAACGAAGAGCGAGATGACGGCGGGTCCCCAGATGATCGTCGGTCCGACCAGCGGAACAAAGGAGAAGAGGGCCGCCGCGATGCCCCACAAGACCGGCGAGGGGAGACCTATCGCCCAGAAGGCGAGTGCCGTCAGCCCCCCTTGCGAGAACGCCACTGCCAATCCGCCGTAGACACTCGCCGTGATCGTGCGGCCGATCTCGTAGCGCAGCCGGTCGAGTTGTCCTCGCTGTAGGGGAACCAATCCCGCCAGCCGGTCATAGATCTCACCGCCATCCCGAAAGAGAAAGAAGAGGGTGAAGAAGACGATCACACCATCGACGACGAAGCTGATCAGGTCCCCCAGCAGCGACGCGGCATCGTCGAGAAAGCCCTGACTCACCCCGCGAATCCGCTCGAGGAGGAGTGCCTTGAGATCGACCTCATCGGTCCCGAGATATCGTTGCAACCAAGCGGTCAGTCGCTCACTGACGTGGGCAAACCACGGTCCCCATCCCCCATCTTGCGCACTCTGCTCGCTCAAGCTGCGATAGAGATCCGCGAGTTCCTGCCTCACCGCCGCCCCGAGGAGCAGGAAGGGGAGGAGAATCGTCAAAAGGACCAGTAAGGTCGAGGCCAGAGCAGCCAAGACAGGACGCCTCAGGAAGCGATCCAGGCGATGGTGAATCGGATAGTAGACGATGGCGAGGAGAACCGCCGTGATGATTGGTTTGAGAAAGGGCTCGGCGATCTGATAGCCCAACCAGCCGACCAGCAGCAAGAGTGCCAGCAGGAAGAGAGAATGGCTCCAACGGCGCAGGGGAAGGGGCGACGACTCTTCAGGGTTCCACATCGGGTTTATTCCATCAGGCAGAGAAATCCCCAAGAATCCTGCCCAGCAGATCCGTCAAGAAGATCCAGACGACCAGGATTAGACGCAGCTCAGCGCTGCCCACGCCCCAGCAGCCATCCCACCAGAATTCCAACTCCAATGCCGATTCCAAAGGTGACGGCCACCGCAGGGATCGGATCCTGCTTGATGCGATGGGACGTGTCATCGAGCAGCTCTTCTGCCGCATACTTGCCTCGTCGAACGACACGGGCGGCGGAATCGACCTGTTGCTCGACGACATGGCCGACCTTTTCACGCAATCGTTCGACCTCTTGAGTAATCTGATTCAAACGTTCTTCGACGATCATGATACCCCTTTCTGAGAGGAGGGATAGGATGGAATAGGCCCTATCCGTCCTATTCGTCCTGGAAATCCTATTCCCGCTCGATTCGGGAAAGCAGGCGTACAACCCCTTCCCGAAAGCGTTCCGGTTCAGGCAGCAGACTCAAGACTAAAACTCCCTCTTGGGGAAAGTCAAAGAAATACCCCGGATGGACCAACAGATCCTCCTCCTCCAGGAGAAGCAGGGCCCACTCCTCGTCCGTATGGTAGCGGGGAATCTCAATCGGAACGCTCCAACCGCCATCGACACGAAACAGACGTGCAGCAGCTCCGGGGGCCGCCGCGACCTGGTCAATGAGCACCTGCAGATTGGTCTGCAAACGCTCCTGGATCGGTGCTTGAATCAACTGTCGACGCGCCAGCCAAGGACCTGCCGCCGCCTGAACAGGGGTTCCCACGGAAAGATAGGTATCCGCTATCAGGTCCAACCGCTCCCGGGCAGCCGCGGCCAGCTGCGGGGGGCCAGTCGTAACGATCCACCCCAACTTCATCTGGGGCAGGGCCAGCACCTTCGAGAGGCCGCTCAGCACAAAGGTGAGGGCGTTCGTCTCCCCGACGAGAGTCTCCACCCGGGCCGGGTCCTCCCCCCACGCATAGTCCCCAAAGACCTCGTCAGCAATGATCGCCAGCCGGTGACGCTCTCCAAGGGCCATCAACTCAACCCGTTCGTCCTGTCGAAGAAACGAGCCAGTCGGATTGTTGGGGGAGACGACGATCACCGCCCGCACCCGTGGCGTGATCGCCTCGCGCAGGGCTGGGAGATCGATGCGCCAACCACTTGCCGGCAGGTACTCCAAGGGGTAGGGAATCAGCTCGACCCCTTCCAGCGCGGCGAGCCACTCGAAGAGCGGGTAGCTCGGCTGGGGGACCAGCACGCTCTCACCTTGGTTGGCGAGCAGCTTGAAGAGAAAGGCATAGCCTTCGCTACTGCTGGCGGTGAGATGGATCGAATCTGGGGAAAGATCTCCAAGACCACGCTCTCGATAGTAGCCGGCAACAGCGGCGCGCGCCTCTCGCCAACCGCGAGGATGCGGGTCGTAGGTGAAGACAGCGGGACTCCCGAAGGGCTCAAGCCATCCCTTCCCATCATGGCCCAGCCCCACCCGCGTCGGATTGCTGACGGTGAGGTCGAGAATCTGCCGGCCCTGTCGGCGCTTTTCAGCCAGTCGCTCCGACAATCGATTGGGAGTGAGGATCGTCGGGAGACGGGTCGAGAACATGCTGGATCAACCCCTTCGCGTCCGTCTCTGCTCCAGAAGAGACGGGGCGAGGGCTGCCTGGCTCCCCCGCCCCGATACCTCTCTTCGCACGGTCGCTGGATCGTTACTTGAAATCACCCGCCTTGACGAAGCTCATCTTGGCCAGATCGAAGTGACGGCGCAGCGCTGCGGTGATCTGCTCTGGGGTCAAGGCTTCCACCTTCCGCTCCAGCTCAGCCTCCCAGTTCATCGTGCGGCCGAGATAAGCGTTGGAGCGCAAGCGCCCGACCAGTTCGTTGTCCTTGGCTCGACTCACTTGGCGGGATTGGAGCCATCCACTCTTCGCCGCCTTGATTT
>JBMUAP010000515.1:0-2843 GCA_049454155.1 Blastocatellia bacterium | reverse complement strand
TCGACGAACTGGCGGCACGGGTCGCCCCTCAAGTAGACAGCTCTCTCTCTCGGTTGAGGCTGTCTTCGACCGATGCCTTTGTCTTTCACGCCGTCAATTCCCTGGTGGCCCTTGAGGAGCTTCTCGCGCTTGGCGGCGGATTCGATCAGTTGGGAGAGTGCGTCGCCAGAGGGCAGACACGCTTCCGGGGGATCTCTTCCCACCATCCAGAGGTGCTGCGAACGGCCATCGAGGCGGGGGTCTGCGATGTCGTCATGTTCCCAGTGGGGCCCTTCGTCGATATGCGCTATCTCGAGGAGGTTCTGCCTCTCGCAAAGGCCCGGCAGGTCGGCACCGTCTGTTTCAAGACGTTCGGTGCCGGGAAGTTGGTCGGCGACACCATCGGCTACAACCAGCCACTGCAACAACGCCCACGGGGCAAGCTCTCGTCCGGAGGAGTCTCGCCCTCACCGGAAGCGGACGAACTGCCCCGGTTGACCGTTGAGGAATGTTTGCACTACACGCTAACGCTGGATCCAGACGTGGCCCTCCTCGGGCTCAGTTTTCCGAACGAGCAGGATGAGGCCTTCGCGGCGGCGCAGTCCTTCGGTGCGCCCCTGTCCGAGTCGGCACTGGCGGAGATACGTGCGCGGGCGATCGAAGCACGCCAGGGCAAAGGGCCGTGCTGGTGGAATCCAGATCCAGAGGCCTGATCTTCTTTCTGGCATCAAACCAATTCAAAATCGGCGACGATCGGGAGATGGTCCGAGGCGATTAACGCCGTCGCGCTGCGGTGAAGCCAAGCCTCGCGGAGCTGCAGGTCTTCGTCGTAGTAGATGTGGTCAAGATGAATGAAGGGGAGGACGCCGGGATAGGTCCGGCGCCGTCCGAGATGGAGCCGCAGATCGGCGCTCTGAAAGTGGCGAGCCAGCAGCCTGGAGGTCAGTCCGCGCGTCCACTCGTTGAAGTCCCCGAGCAGAATACGGGGACCGCGATGTCCCCCGTTGCAGAGGATCTCCTCATCGAGCAGACGACGCGCTTGGTGTCGCCGCTCAAAGTAGGAGGTCCCAAGATGAACATTGTAGAGGTGGAGCGGAAACTCCCCGTCAAGGTCGACATCGACACGCAGGCACCCGCGCTGTTCGCGGCCAGCGATGCTGATGTCGTGATTGTGCGCGAGGACCAGGGGGTAGCGGCTGAGCACGACATTGCCGTAGGCGGCCCCGTGCAATCGGCGATTCTCCCCAAGGCGGAAGTGAAGGCCCAGGGCTCGCGCGAGGAAGTGGGCCTGATCCCGCTCATCTTCCTCTCCCTGGTGACAGACTACTTCCTGCAGGCCAATCAAGTCGGCGTCGATCTCTCCGAGGACACGGGCGACCCGGTCCGGTCGAACACGACGATCGAGCCCCTGGCATTTATGCACATTGTAGGTCGCCACCCGCAACCGACGAATGTCAGGCATGGTCTCCGCCGACCTCCTTCTTCTCTGGCCGCTCAGTCGTCTGAGAGCCCTCCAAGAGCTTCCGTCCTTCACGGAAGAGTCGGATCGATCGCAAGCCGAGTGTGACACTGATCCAGAGTCCACCGACGGCCAGCGGCCATGCGACCAGGGCTGGCCAGAGGATCGCCAAGACCGAGAGGAGACCGAGCAGCCCCCCTCCGACGGCGGTGATGCGAGCCTCGGCGGGGCCAAGGACACGTCGGTTGGTGATCGCCGCCGTCACGACACGGCCGATCCGCAGGGCACCCGCGGCGGCGCGGCTGGAGCCCTCCGCCCCCAATCGGCCCCGCAGATGGCGGCGCAAGGGGGGGCGCAGCGGCTGGGTTCTCCACCCCGGTGTCAGGATGATCTCCGTCGCGTGTTCGAGGTCTTCCAGGTACATCCGTTCCATTGCTTGGCCGAAATCGGAGTTTTCGACTACCAGATCAAGTTCCCAATTACTGACCCAACTGGCAAGGTTGAGGTTGGTCGAGCCGACCCGGGCCCAATAGCCATCGGCGACGGCGGTCTTGGCGTGGAGCATCGGGCCGCTCCACTCGAAGACCCGCACCCCAGCTTCGAGCAGTGTCCGGTAGCCAGCGCGGGAGAGGGCGCGAATGCCCGGAATGTCGCTCGCGTGGGGGACAAGTAGACGCACGTCGACCCCATCGAGCGCCGCCGCACACAGCGCCTGAACATAAGGAGTCGTCCCGGCAAAGTAGGCATCGGTCAGCCAGAGCGTTTCGCGCGCCCCAGCGGCAATCAGTTGATCGGTGCGATAGAGGCTCGCCGTATTGGGCATACTGGCGATGACCCGGACCGACATCGGGCCGGCTGATGGAATCTCCCGTGCCTCGGTCAGTTCGTCTGGGGAGAGGGGAGTTCCGCAGAGTGCCCACATCTCGGCGAAAGAGCGCTCGATCGCGGCAACGGCTGGCCCGCAGACCTCGACCCCGGTATCGCGCCAGGGCTCCACACCGTGCGCGGGATCGCCGGCCCACATCTGCCCAACGCAGAGTCCCGTGACATAACCGATCTCCCCGTCGACGACAATCATCTTGCGGTGATCCCTCCCCAGCCACCCCAATGGCCCATTGTCCCAGCGTGGAGGGTTAAAACAGCGTACCTCGACTCCTGCTTGCCGTAACCGCTGCCAGAATCGACGGGAGGTGGAACGCAGGGCTCCCATCCAATCGTAGATCAGCCGCACGGTAACCCCTTCCCGGGCCTTGGTCGCGAGAAGGTCGGCAAAAATTTCTCCCTCTCGGTCTTCGTGGAGAATGTAGCTTTCGAAATAGATCTTGCGATGGGCACGGCGGATCGCTTCCCGCCAAGCAGGGTAGTTCTCCCGCGCATCCCGGAGAATGCGGACTTGGTTTCCACG
>JBMUAP010000514.1:0-2844 GCA_049454155.1 Blastocatellia bacterium | reverse complement strand
CCTCGAAGTGGCTCACGAAGCGGATGTGTTGAGCCTTCACTTGGCGTTGACACCCGAGACGCGTGGGCTGATCAATCGCTCCGTCTTCGAGACGATGAGGCCTGGCTCGTTCGTCCTCAACACCTCGCGCGCCGAGATCATCGATCAGGCGGCCCTCGCTGACGCGATCCATGAGAAGGGGCTGCGGGCAGGTCTGGATGTCTTCGCCGAAGAGCCGGCGACGGCCACCGGTGAGTTCCGCGATGGGATCGTCTCGCTCCCAGGCGTCTATGGCACGCACCACATTGGTGCCTCGACCGATCAGGCGCAGGAGGCGATTGCCGCCGAGACGGTCCGGATCATTGGGACCTACTTCGAGACGGGAAAGGTCCTGCACGCAGTCAACCTGGCCCGGCGGTCGGCGGCGACCCACCTGCTGGTGATACGACATCGGGATCGCCCCGGGGTGCTGGCCCACGTCCTCAATCAGGTCAAGGCGGCCGACCTCAACGTCCAGCAGATGGAGAACCTCCTCTTCGACGGAGGAGAGGCCGCACTCGCGCGAATCGAACTCAATGGTACACTGGAACCGGAACAGATGGCCCGCATCCGCGAAGGCAATCCGGACATCCTCGAAGCGAGTCTGCTGCGGCTCTGAGTCGTGGCCGGTGTCCACTTCCCCCTTGACCAACTATTCACTCAAACCAAAAACTGATATCAGACAGGAGAGACGATGGCTACGACAGAGCGAATTTTCAATTTCAGTGCAGGGCCGGCGGTCCTACCCGAGACGGTGCTGAGGCAGGCCCAAGCGGATCTCTTCTCACTTCCCGGCGTCGGAATGTCGATCCTCGAAGTTAGCCACAGGTCGGCGACCTTCGAGACGGTCATTCGGGAAGCGGAAGAGGATCTGCGCGCGCTGCTCGCCATCCCGGAGAACTACCGGGTGCTCTTCCTCCAGGGCGGAGCCAGCCTGCAATTCACGATGATTCCGATGAATCTACTCCCGAAAGAGGGGAGCGCCGACTATCTGTTGACCGGGAGTTGGGGGCAAGGTGCGATCAAAGAGGCGCGCAAACTGGGCCAAGTCCGCGAGGCAGCGAGCACTGCCGCCACCAACTTCAATCGCCTGCCGAGCGCGGGAGAGATCACCCTCGACCCCGCTGCCGCTTATCTCCACTTCACCTCCAACGAGACCATCTTCGGGGTCGAATTTCAAGAGGAGCCAGCCGCGAGTGGCGTACCGCTGGTCTGTGACATGTCGTCGAACTTCGTCAGCCGACCGGTCGACATCAGCCGCTACGGGTTGATCTATGCGGGCGCGCAGAAGAATGCGGGACCAGCGGGGGTAACGATCGTCATTGTGCGCGACGATCTGCTCGACCGGATCCCCGAGGGACTCCCCGCCCTGCTCGATTATCGCGTCATGGCGAAGAATGGTTCGATGTACAACACACCGCCGTGCTTTGCGATCTACATCTGCGGACTGGTCTTCAAGTGGCTGCGGCAAGAGGTTGGGGGACTCGCCCAGATCCACGCGCAGAACCGGGAGAAAGCGGCCCTGCTCTATCAAGCGATCGACGATTCGGAGGGCTACTATCAAGGACACGCCGAGCGGGAGTGCCGAAGCCTGATGAATGTCACCTTCCGATTGCCGAGCGAGGAGTTGGAGAAGTCGTTCCTTCGGCAGGCGACAGCCGCCGGACTCGACGGGCTGAAAGGGCACCGTTCGGTAGGCGGGCTTCGCGCCTCAATCTACAATGCGTTCCCGCGGACAGGGGTCGAGCGGCTGGTCGAGTTCATGGAGCAGTTCCGGAAGCAGTAAGGCCATCGATCTCCGCGATCGCCTGCCATGCCGCCGCGAGAATGGCGGGCTCTCCCCCGAATCCGTCAAGCCAGACGGTTGGGGACTGGGCCCGCCACCACGTCCACTGCCGCTTGGCATAATGGCGTGTGTCGAGCTTCATCTGCTCGATGGCACTGTCGAGCGTACGCTGTCCAAGGAGGTACTCGACAAACCGCTTGTAGCCGTGTGCTTGAAAGGCCCGGGCAGTGGGCGGAACCCCTGCGGCGAGCAGGGCCTCGATCTCCGCGAGGAGTCCACGGGCGACCATCTCCTCGACGCGCTGGTCGATCCGTTGGTAGAGGGCTTCACGGGGAGGGCGCAGTACGAGATAGTGGAGACGGGCAGCCTCGGGAGTGGCACGGACAGGGGAGCGGCGCTGCCATTCTGACAAGGGCAGCCCGGTCGAAAAGCGCACTTCGAGCGCCCGCAGGATGCGCGACCAGTCGCGTGGGGAGTAGAGTGACGCCAGCGGAGCGTCGACTCGGTGCAGAAGGCGGTGTAGCGTGTCAGGCCCCCGGCGCCGGAGCAGCTCCTGAAGCCGGACACGAACGGTTGGATCGATCGGGGGCGTGTCGCAGAACTGGGTCGTCAGTGCCTTGAGGTAGAAGCCGGTTCCACCGACGAGGAAGGCCCGGTTGCCCCGGCCCTCGATCTGCTGGATCGCCTCCCGCGCACGGGTCGCCCACTCGACAGCGGTCATCTCATACGTCGGCGGGACGAGGTCGAGGAGATGGTGGGGAATCCCCTGACGCTCGGCGAGGGGGACCTTAGCCGTGGCAATTTCAATCCCCTGAAAGACCTGAACCGAATCGCAGTTGATGATCTCACCCTGCAGACGGGCGGCGAGCGCAATTCCCAGGTCACTCTTCCCGGAGGCAGTGGGACCGACGATGGCGATCAAAGGGGGCGGTCTCACTTCTTCCTCACTCCTCCCCCAAGCGGATCCAGCGATAGAGAAGCAATCCCAGCAAGATCGTCAAGAGCAGCCAAAGCCCAATTCGCTGGCGGCGGATCGTCTG
>JBMUAP010000513.1:0-2853 GCA_049454155.1 Blastocatellia bacterium | reverse complement strand
AGCAACATCCCGCCGTGGTGGTTCATCATCTCGCGAGTAAAGTAGACCTCCTGGGCCTCGACCTCCCCGCCATTGGCCACCAGGTTGAGCAGCGCCCCGCCCGTGCCATAAGCTGAACTGAAGAAGACCTTGTTGTTGGCAAAGACGGGCGTCGCACAGTTGGCCGTCCCGTTGGCGGCCCGTGTGTACTGGAAGAGGACCTTCCCATCCGTCGCCCGCACCCCGACGGCTGCCGACGAGGTGAAGTTGAGGATCGTCGGGACGTTGCCGACCATCACCCGGATGGGAGAGGAGTAGGCCGCCTCTTCCCCCAGCTCAGCCGCCGCCCAGACCTTCTTCCCCGTCATCTTGTCGAGCGCGACCATGCCGGCCCCGGGTCCTCCCGGCGAGACGATCAGCCGGTCCCCATCGACCAGCGGCGACTCGCTGATCATCCAGTGCGGATTCCGCCCCCCGAACTCGCGCAGAATGTTCTTGCGCCAGAGTGCCGACCCATCCCGCAGGCGCAGACAGGCAAGGTCCCCGTTCTCCGTCAGCACATAGACGCGGTCGCCATCGACGGTCGGCGTCGCCCGGGGACCGTTCCCCCGACTCTCCTCCAGCTTCGGACCCAACGCGACACTCCAGATCATCTTCCCGTCGGCCCGGTTGAGGCAGTAGACCATGCTCGCCGAACGGTTCGTCCCCTGCCCCAGGACCCGCTCCCCGCTCACCGCGACTGCGCCGTAGCCCTCCCCCAAGCCATCGGTCGACCAGACCTGTCGCGGACCCTCCGCCGGCCACTGCCGCAACAGCGCCGTCTCCCCCGAAAGCCCCGTCCGCGTGGCCCCGCGCCACAGCGGCCAATCCTGGGCTTGGGCCGCCCATGGGGCCACCAACAGGAGCGCCACGCCCCCCACCCACGCCTGAAGAGTCGCGCCCCTCTTCTCACTCCGCTGCCTTGCCATCTCCCACGGTTGCATTCTCACGATTCCCTCCTTGACTGTGTACCCACTCACCCAACCCCGTTCCCGGGAAAGCTTGGAAAAGATTAATTGTGGAGCCCCCCGGAAGGGTGAGAGAGTTGCAGTATAATCCCGTTCTGTTGAGGAGAGAAACGACCGACACTGGTTCGATCCACTTCGACTGACCAGAGATAGAGTTGAATATCAAGCGCGCCGGACCCAAGAGCGCGCGCAAGGAGGGCAGATGATCACCAACCCCAATGTCACCGTAGTCGCCCCACTCGGCAGGAGCAGCCAGCCCGCGTCAAGCCGGCCGGCGCGACTGGCCACCAATCGCACCGGGCTTCTCGTCCTCCTCTTCTGCCTCGTCGGGTTGACCGGGTGGGCGCAGAACGAGAGTGGCACCAAGACCGCAGAGACACCCACCGCCAAAGATGCCCGCAAGGCCCCGCTCAAGCCCCTCTCCGACATGGAAAATCCGGAGATGATCGGGAAGCGCAACATCAATAAGCTCCAGATCAACTTCTACAACTTCGACAAGGAAGTGGCGATCGGTCGGCAGTTCTCCCAAGAGGTCGACCGCTCCGCCAAGCTCGTCGAAGACCCGATCATCGTCGAGTACATCAACAAGGTAGGGCAAAACCTCGTCCTCCATTCGGACGCCAAGGTTCCCTTCACGATCAAGGTGATCGACGCCGATGAGATCAATGCCTTTGCCCTCCCGGGCGGCTTCTTCTACGTCAACAAAGGGCTGATCCTCGCCGCCGAGACCGAGGCCGAACTCGCCGGACCGATGGCCCACGAGATTGCCCACGTCGCCGCGCGCCACGGCGTGGAACAGGCCTCCAAAGGGCAGATCGTCAACTGGGGCTCCCTCCCGCTGATCTTCCTCGGCGGCTGGGGTGGCTTCGCGATCCGGCAGGCGGCCGGCTTGGCCATCCCTGTCGGCTTCCTCCGGTTCAGCCGCGGCGCCGAGTACGAGGCCGACACCCTCGCCGTACAGTACCTCTGGGCCAGTGGGTACGATCCCAACGCCATGTCGAGCTTCTTCGAGAAGCTCCAGGCACAGGAGGGCAAGAAGCCTGGAACCATGGCCAAGATCTTCAGCACCCATCCGATGGTTGGCGACCGCATCGCCAAGGTCAACGACCTGATCGCCCGGTTCCCCGAGAAGAGCGAGTACACCATCAATACCTCCGAGTTCACGCAGGTCAAGAACCGGCTCATCGCCATGACCAACGCCCGCTCGACGGGAGGTCGCGGCGGGATCGGTGGCCCCGCCGGCGAGGACTCGAAGAAGCCGACGCTCAAGCGCCGTCAGCCGACGCCCCCCGAGGGCTCAGAAGAGGCGGCCGGCGCAGCCTCGGAAGAGAGCCAGGCACCCGATCGCCCGACGCTCCGGCGCAAGGAGACCCCGCCCGCCGAGGCCCCCAAGCCGCCAGAGGAGAACCGCTAACCGGGAACGCCTCAGAGAGTCGAGCCTCTGGCGCGCCCGTCGCCGGGAGATGATTCTCTCCCCTCAAGCGACGGCCAGTCTGACTCCAGGGGCTGGTTGGCTTGTTTTAGCGGTGGGGGCAGGTAGCCTGCCCAAGGAAAGAGGGTACCCACCAAGGAATTGACAGCGGCCTGCGGGAAACAACCGCAGTTGATGCCAAGCCACGGAACAACGCGGGACGTGCGAATTGTAGGGGCAGGCCTTGTGCCTGCCCTTTTTTGGCGGAAACGACCGCTGTTGGAAAAAGGGCACACACAAGGGGTGCCCCTACGGAGCATTGTCCGCTACCTGCTGTTATTCGCCGTACCCACGGGTTGACCGCGTTTCCAGTGCGGCACCAATGAGCTGAAGTGTCCGTTCGTCAGGCACGCCCTCGAAGTACTTGCCGAGCAAACCCTCGAAGACTGAGCCTGG
>JBMUAP010000512.1:0-2855 GCA_049454155.1 Blastocatellia bacterium | reverse complement strand
GCTCTGCGGAGTCAATCCGTTCGGGGAGCGCGACTTCCTCGGCGACAAGACGCGGGATGGAGGCCTGACGATCTCCCCTGGATCGAACCTGCGCTTCCGCTACCGGGTGGTGATTCATCCTGGGCCGATTGAGCAGACGGATCCCGCCGCCTCGCTGGCCGACTTTGCCCGCCAACGCTAGGGCCAGGAAAACTGAGACGGTAGGGGAGGAATCGAACGATGAGCAGGCAGCAGAGGATCGTGGGGCAGCTCCTGGTGATGGGGCTGATCGGAGTGGCCGGACTGACCGGGCTGATGCTGGCGCGCGGGGGGGAGGCGAAGGAGGCCAAGCCTCCCGCCCCCTTCGCGCCGGGAGCGGCGATGGTCAACTCGCTGGGCATGCGGATGATCGATCTGCCGGCAGGGCGGTTCCGGATGGGGAATGACCAGGCGGTCCCGACCAGCCTCGGTGGCCCGCTCTTCAACTCGCCGGAGACGGACTGGGATGAGCGGCCCGTGCACGAGGTCCGGCTCAGCCGCGGGTTCCGCATCTCCGAGACGGAGGTGACGATCGAGCAGTTCCGCCAGTTCCGGGCTGACGTCGTCGATGGGGGCCACTTCGCCCCCTACCTCACCGGGGTCAGTTGGGAAGACGCCACGGCCTTCTGCGCCTGGCTCAGTCAGCGGGAAGGGGTTCCCTACCGGCTGCCAACGGAAGCGGAATGGGAGTATGCGGCAAGGGCGGGGACGACGACGGCCTTTGCTTCTGGCGAGGCCCCGCCGAGCGAAGACGGGGCGCAGAGCTGGGCCAACGCCTGGGGGCTGCGCCAGATGCACAGCGGTCCCCTCGAGTGGTGCTACGACTGGCACGGGGAGTATCCCGAAGGACCGGTAATCGACCCGGTCGGGGCTGCCTCCGGGATGGCCCGTGTCGTGCGTGGCGGCGGCATTCAGATGGAGAACCCGGTGACGAAGGTCGTCGGGACCCGTCCCTACTACCGCCGCTCGGCCAATCGCGCCGGGATGATCCCCGGCTGGCACGGAGCGCACACCATCGGATTCCGGGTCGTCCAGGCAGGACCACCGACTGGACGCCCCCTCGCCGTCGCCGCGCCCTTCATTCGGCAAGGGGTGCGGCAATCGATCGAGCACGTCACCGCCGGGCCCGCCCAGACGTCGCCGTGGCTGCGTCAGCGGGACCTCCTGCCGATCCCACCGGAGAACACGACGCTCGAGGCGATCCGCGCCTCTGGGCTCCACCCGGCCGTTCTCGGCCATAACCACTCTCCTGGAATGGTCGTCTGTGACAATGGCGACGTGCTGGTGATCCTCTTCACCGCGACCTACTACCCGTCGAGCCGCTACGATCGGCGCCAGGAGAAGGAGTCGAACGGGTATGAGTACTGGCCCGACACGGCCTTTGTCGCGACGCGGTTGCGTTATGGCAGCGAGGTCTGGGACATGCCCGAGATCATCTACGACCTGCCCGACGTCAACGACCAGACCTCCCTCCTCTGGAACGACCGGGGAACGATCTGGCAGTTCAGCGGCGGGGTCGGTCTTCCTGGAGTCCCCTTCCGCATCGATCAGTCGACCGACCACGGGGCGACGTGGAGCCCACTCCGCTTCCCTGTCCTGACCGGGACGGTCGGAGGCCACTACCCGCAGCCGATCAACTCGGCCTTCCGCGATGCGGAGGGAACGATCTACATCCCGAGCGACGGCATCGGGGGCGAGTCCCTCCTCTGGGCCAGCCGCGACAACGGGGCGACGTGGAGTGACACGGGCGGCCGCACCGGCGGTCGCCACACCACCTTCGCCCTCCTGCGCGACGGCTCGATCCTCGGGATGGGCGGGAAGTCGACCGACATCGACGGGTACATGCCGAAGTCGATCTCGAAGGACAAGGGCAAGACCTGGTCGGTCAGCCGAACCCCCTTCGCCTCGCTCGGATCGAATCAACGCCCAACGCTGATCCGTTTGGCGAGTGGCCGGCTCTTCTTCGCCGGGGACTTCCAGCACTACAACGGGAAGAGTCCGGCTGGGATCACCGAACGGGGCTCCTACGTGGCCCTCTCCGAGGACGAAGGCGAGACGTGGAAGATCCGGCGCTTGCCGGGGGCGCTGCGCCACCGCTCCCAGGTCCTCCCGGACTACCAGGGCCACCTCTCCGGGAACACCGACGGGACCCTCGGGTATAGCGTCGCCAAGCAGGCTCCAAACGGCGTCATCCATCTCATCGCGACGATGACGCAGCCGGCGCAGCACTTCGAGCTCAACGAGGCCTGGATTCTTGGGGGCGAGGCTGCCGCCCCATCCTCGGGGACGGCCCGGGCCCTCCCTGAGGAGCGGGAGGTCGACGGCGCGGGCCGGCTGCGCCGCGTGGGCCACGCCCGCCTCGCTGCCAATGGAGGCTACCAGCGGCACGGTCCGGAGATCTGGTACACCCCCGCTGGCCGGAAACAGTACGAGGCGACGTGGCAGGAAGGAAGGCGCGTCGGGCGGGAGGTCTTCCGCAACGAGGCGGGCGTCCTGCGCTGGACGTGGGACCATCAACCCTCTGGCCGTTCCCGTTGGACCCACTACTGGCCAAATGGGCGCAAGCGGCTCGAGTCCGGGTGGCGCAACGGACGCGCCGAAGGCCCGGCCTTCTCCTGGGACTCGCGAGGGCGGCTCGTCCAGCGGGTCACCTTCGTCGAGGGCGAGCTCAAGAGGGACTGAGGAGGAAATGGAGAATGGAGGAAATGGAGAATTGAGAATGGAGAATGGAGAACAATCATTGCACACCGTTGGGCGGGGTGACCTTTGCCCAACGAGGTACTAAATGAAAGGGTCGCTGCGATTTGTAGGGGCAGGCCTTGTGCCTGCCCCATTCT
>JBMUAP010000511.1:0-2855 GCA_049454155.1 Blastocatellia bacterium | reverse complement strand
CCAGCATATGGGCTATGTCTTACGCACCGGCGAGACCGATGCTCCGGCAGGCATCCAGCAGGCTCTCGCCCAGACCAATCGGATGCAGGATCTGCTGATGGAGCGGATCCGCGTCGGCCGGACGGGCAACGAGATTCTTCTCGACTCGATTGCCGCGATGCGGGCCGAGAAGATCAATGGCACCTTCTACACCCATCCGATCGGCGATCATGGCCACGGGGCTGGCACGACGATCGGGCTCTGGGACCGGCAGGAGGCGATTCCTGGAATGGGCGATGTCCGCGTCCTTTCCGAGACCTGGTTCTCGATCGAGCTGGGTGCGCGGATCCCGATCCCGGAGTGGGGTGGTCAGGAACTCTTCGTCGGCCAGGAGGAGGAGGCTCGCATCGATGCGGAGGGGAAGACCACGTGGGTCTTGCCGCGCCAGACCCGGTACCATCTGGTTCGATCAAAATAGACAGCACCCAAGGAGGCGAGACGATGTCCTTTACGAGGATGGATGAGGGGAAGATCGAGGATTGGATGGTGATTGGCCGCGAGGTGATGCAGCGTCAATCAGGAATGCCGGCGATCATCAAGGGAATGCTGCGCCAGCTCGAGGCCCAGGTCGATGGGTTTGCGATCGACCAGTTGCAGCACGGGCTGCAGACAGCGACCCGGGCCCTGCGCGCCGGGGCTTCAGAGGAGATGGTCGTCGCCGCACTTTGCCACGATATCGGCAAAGTCATCTCCATCGAGAACCATCCGGCGATCGCCGCAGAGATCCTCCGCCCCTACGTCTCCGAGGAGACCTACCAGATCATCCGCACCCATCAGGATTTCCAGGGCCGCCACTACTACGCCTTGCTCGGCAAGGACCCGGAAGCGCGTCGACAGTATACCGACCAGCCTTGGTACAATCTTGCGACCACCTTCACCGATGAGTGGGATCAGGCCTCCTTCGATCCGGCCTATGAGACACTGCCCCTCGAACACTTCGAGCCGATGATCGACCGGCTCTTTGGACGAGCGCCCTTCTCCGTGGCAGAGAGTTGAGCGACCGGCGGGCCCGTTTCAACGGATCTTGCCGAGGAGCTGATAGATCCACTGCAGGGCCGTGTTCATCAGTGCCTCTCCCGCTCCGACGGCGGCAGGCGCGACTTGGTTGTCAGCGCCGTATCCGCCTTCGGCCACCCCCTCGATCGTCGGAAAGTACTGGTGGTAGCCGTTGCAGTAGCCGAAGAAGAAGAGGTGGCCGAGCCGAGCCCGCTCGCGCAACCGGATCGCGTGGGCTGAGAAGAACTCGCCCGATCCACCGACCAGCGCGATGGGGGAGGCCTCTCCCCCGTGAAAGAGGGCGACGGTCAGGCGGGGGCGGATTCCGCCTGTGTACTCGTCGATGAAGTTGGGGATCAGCTCCGGGAAGAAGGCCCGCTCGTAGAGGGCCCGGACGACGGGATTGCCGAGATCGGTGCGCGAAGAGAATCCGAAGCGGTCCTCGCGAAGGCTGAGCGTCGTCGGTTGCGGGGTTGTCGCCGGGTTGAGCTGTGTCGCGAGGGCGACCACCTTGGAGGCGAGGGCTTGTCCGAAGGCGAGGTGCCCACGACGACTCTCCCCGGCCTGCACGGACTGGTCCCCCGCTGCTCCATTGAAGAAGATCGCCTGCCCCCCAACGCTCTTCTCGACCTCTGCCTTGAGCGCCCCGACGTAATCGGCAGAAAATTGGAGTGTTGACGCTGGCAGCGTCGTCGGATGCGCGGCGAAGTTGATGACGAGGGCGAGCCGCTCACCGCTCAGGCGGTCGACGCGCAGCAGCCCAAGCTGGCGGTCGCTCGGCTTGGGGTCGAGCTTGGAGTGGCGGTTGCGGTTGAAGTCGGCCAGCTCGATCGATCCGGCGGCAAGCCGCGCTGGGACCCGTCGCCGGTCGGCTTCGAGAATCGCCTGTGTGATCCCCTCCTCCATCTCTTGGTAATAGCGCAGGGCTGCGTCGAAGCGCCCCTGGCCCTTGCCCGGTTCATTGGCCAGTTCGAGCACCGGACCGTGGTGGGTGTGCGATCCGGCGAGGAAGGAGTGCTCGATCCCGGCCTCGGCTTTGATCCGCTGCCGGATGCGTTGCAGCGAGGCCTCGGCTGGAGATCGACCCAGGTCAAGACCGACCAGCGCCAGCTTCGTTCCCCCGACCTCCAACACCAGCGCATCGGCATGGAGAGGATCGAGCGTCCCCTGCGAGAGGCTGTCGTGCCGGGCCCCGTACCCCCACATCGGCACCGGCTCGCGCGGCGTGATGTCACGACGGGCGACCCCAGCACGGATCGGCGGATCGCTTCCCGGTTCGGCGCCGCGTGATTCGACTGTCAGGAAGAGGCTCGTCAGCAGCACCAGGCTGACCAGCCTCGCCAGTGGCCTTTGCCAGCAAGCGGTCTGGGTAGGCGTCGATCTTCTCTCTCTCTTCATCGGGGATCCTCCGGGTTGGCGAACGGGTGACTATTGCTCCGGCAGTCCAGCCAGTCGTTCAAAGACGCGTGCCAGCGACTGGGTTCCATCCTCGCCCCGGCCTTCGGCCTCGACAACAGCGAAGAGTTGCTGTGCAAGAGCGGTGATCGGCAGCGGTGTCCGATTCTCGAAAGCCGCTTCGAGCACGAGTCGCAGGTCTTTCTGCTGCAATCGCACCATGAAGGCAGGTTGGAAGTCGCGTGCGATGATCTTGCTGCCGAGCACCTCCAGCGCCCAGGAGTTGGCGGCTCCTCCGGTCAGCGCCTGGTGGAGCGCGGGCAGGTCGAGCCCTGACTTGGCGGCGAAGGTCAGTGACTCACAGACCGCGAGAAGGTTGCCCGCAACCAGGATCTGGTTGCAGAGCTTGGCCGCTTGTCCTTGCC
>JBMUAP010000510.1:0-2870 GCA_049454155.1 Blastocatellia bacterium | reverse complement strand
CGAGAGCCTGGCGCCGCCGCCATTGCTGGGCGGCACGCCGCCGAGGTCTACGGTGCGACCCTGCTCCTCGAAGGAATCGAGGACGACCCGCAAAATTTCACCCGATTCTTTCTGCTGATTCGGGAAGGGGGAACTGTCCCGGCTTTTCCAGCACCATCCGATGTCGACAAGACCTCGATCGTCTTTACGCTCGAGAACCGGACCGGCTCTCTCTACCGGGCGATGGCCGTCTTCGCGCTTCGAGAGATTGATCTGACCAAGATCGAATCTCGTCCGATTCACGGTCGCCCTTGGGAGTACACCTTCTATCTCGATTTTCTGGGTCACCCGGAAGAACTGCACGTCGCACGAGCGCTCGCGCATCTAGCGGAGTTTGCCACAGGGGTGCGAGTACTGGGCACGTACCGACGAGGACCGACCCACAGCCCACAGCCTTTCGAGTCGGACGAACGTTCGGCCCCCAGGTCGCCGACTTCTTCCCGCTAACGTCTGTTTCCCGACCTCTGGTCCTTGTGTGGAATTCCCAGAGGGTCCATTGAATTCAAAAGGAGAGTTTGATCCATGATTATTGCCATGAAACCGGAAGCGACCCAATCCCAGCTCGACCACATCTGCGAGATGGTGCGAGGGTTTGGCTATGCCCCACACATCATCGAAGGGACGGAACGAACCGTGGTCGCGGCCGTTGGTCCCGGCGACAAGACAGAGCATCTCGAACATTTGCGGGCCGCCGATGGAGTCGAGAACGCTTTCCCCATCCTGCAGCCCTTCAAGCTGGTCAGCCGGGAAGTCAAGAAGGAACGTTCGATCATTCGGATCGGAGACGTGACGATCGGCGACGGTGGCTTTGTCGTCATGGCGGGTCCGTGCTCGGTCGAGGGGTACGATCAATTGATGACCACCGCCGATGCGGTCGTTCGGGCAGGGGCCCAGATCCTTCGGGGGGGAGCCTACAAACCACGGACTTCGCCGTATGACTTTCAGGGTATGGCCGAGGATGGACTGAAACTGCTGGCGGAGGCGCGGGAGCGAACCGGTCTCAAGGTGATCACCGAGGTGCTCGACACTGGGGATGTGGATCTCGTCGCCCAGTACGCGGATATCCTCCAGGTAGGGGCCCGGAACATGCAGAATTTCGCGTTGCTCAAGAAGCTCGGGGAGATTTCCAAGCCGGTCCTCCTCAAGCGAGGGCTGGCGGCGACCATCAAAGAGTTCCTTCTCTCGGCCGAGTACATCGTTGCGCACGGAAACCCACAGGTCATTCTCTGCGAGCGGGGGATTCGCACGTTCGAGACAGCCACCCGGAACACGCTCGACTTGGCAGCGGTCCCGCTCCTCCACGAGCTGACACACCTGCCGGTCGTCGCCGATCCAAGCCATGCCACGGGGAAACGAAGTCTGGTCCGCCCACTGGCAAAGGCAATCGTCGCAGTTGGGGCGGATGGAATCATGACCGAAATTCATCCGAATCCAGAGGAAGCCTGGTCAGACGGGCCTCAATCGCTCCGTCTGGAGGAGTTTGCGGCGATGATGCGCGAACTGGAGCCTCATCTGGCATTGCGCCATTCATTGGTGACCGCCTGATCGACCGCGCGCGCCATTCGGTCAGCCAGCAACGTCTGAGACTGAAGGGGGGAGCCGGCCAAGGCTCCCCTCTTGCAATCCTCCAGGCATTCGACTACTTTCTTGCAGGGAATTGTATGAAAGTCAAAAAGACCGCGCTGATTGTCTGCAATAACGAAAAGCAGTACTGGATTACACAGAAGCAGTTCTGGTCCATGGTCAGGGAGGGAGTTGTCGTTCAAACAGGCAATTTCCCTTTGACCGGCCGTTTCCGGGGACGAGACGATCAGTTGTTGATCACCATCCAGCACACCGTATTCAACAAGGCGACCCCTCACCACACCAGCGAAGTGCTCAACTCCAAACGATGGATGAAGACCCGCCGTTGACCTGTCCCACCGGGGCGATGAGACCTCAGATCAGCCACAGAGGACAGACCCGCCATTGATATTGAGAACCTCTCCCGTGATGTGTCGCGCAAGGGAGGACGCCAGAAAAAGGATGGGGCCGGCGACATCTTCCGGGGATGCAATCCGGCCCAAGGGGATGGTGCGAAGGACCGATTGACGCGCGGCCAAGTCGGCCTGTAAAGCCGAAGCGGACATCTCCGTATCGACCCAACCTGGCGCGACACAATTGACGCGAATGCCGCGGGGGGCCAACTCGACGGCAAGCGACTTGGTGAGGCTGATGACGCCTCCCTTCGAGGCAGCATAGTCGGCGTGACCGGCCTCTCCCCGCTGCCCTGCCGTTGAACTGACCGTCACCAGGGCGCCATCTTCGCGAAGGATCTTCCCGGCCTCGCGGCAGACGTAGTACATCCCATCGAGATTGACGCGCAAGGTTTGGGCCCAGCGCTCGGGAGATACCTGATCGAGCGGGCAGGGCTCGGAAGGCCAGATTCCCGCATTGGCCACAACGACATCGATCCCGCCAAATCGGGCGAGGCTCTTCGAAAAGAGAGTCTCGACAGCTGCGGCGTCTGCCAGATCCGCCCCCCACACCATCGATTCTCCCCCCGCCTGCTCGATCTCGTCGGCAACCACACGGGCCTCTTCCTGACGTGTGTGATAGTGAACGACGATCCCGCGGGCCCCCGCTCCGGCAAAACGGAGGGCGGTGGCGGCCCCGATTCCCCTGGAAGCCCCAGTAACCAAGACCACTCGTCCTGCAAACTGAATCATCTCCTCCCCCCTTCTTGTTCATCCCCCTGCTTCATCCAAGCGGCAACTTTTTGGGCTTGGCGAATTTTGTGCTCCTGTGTCATGATGACTATGCCAAAAATACAGGATCGTACCACCCTGACG
>JBMUAP010000509.1:0-2876 GCA_049454155.1 Blastocatellia bacterium | reverse complement strand
CAAGACCGACGGGTGTGGCGAAGGCGGTCTCGAAGTGCTGCTCCAAGACATTGCTCACACGAAGACAGAAACGCACGAAAAGATTCTGCGTTTATTCTGAACGATCAATAAAAAACTTCGTGCCTTCGTCTGAGATCATCCCGTTATTCATCGGTTTCCCCGGGTTTCAGGAGAGCCTCTAGCATGAACAAGATCATCTTTGTGGCAGGGCTCGTCGTGGCAGGGGCTGGGCAATCACCGGCGCTGGCGCTGGGAATCGGACTGATCTACGGGTGGTGGCTTCCCCACCCGTGGCCGCGACAATCGCGTCAAGTCGCCAAGACGCTCCTGCAGGGGAGCGTGGTGGGGCTCGGCTTTGGGATGAACCTCGGCCAAGTAGTCGAGGCGGGGCGTTCGGGAGTGGGGTATACGATCGCGGGGATCGTCCTGACGATGCTGCTTGGATGGGGGCTCGGACGTTGGTTGAAGGTGGGGGAGACGCCAACACTGCTGATCTCAACGGGAACGGCCATCTGCGGGGGGAGTGCGATTGCGGCGATCGGTCCCATCCTGGGCGCCAAGGAGGAGGAGATGTCTGTCTCGCTGGGGACGGTCTTTCTGCTCAACGCGGCCGGCCTGCTGCTCTTTCCCGTGGTGGGAAGGTGGGTGGGATTGGAAGAGCCCGATTTTGGGCTCTGGGCGGCACTGGCCATTCACGACACCAGCTCGGTCGTTGGAGCGACGTTGAGGTATGGTCCGGAAGCGGTCGCGGTCGGCACGACGGTCAAACTGACACGGGCGCTCTGGATCCTTCCCCTCGCGTTGGGGCTCTCGTTATGGAGGGGGTCGAAGAGAGCGGCGCCGTGGCCCTGGTTCATTGTCTTTTTCCTGCTCGCCGCGCTGGTGGCTACCTACTGGACACCTGGCGCCGCTGTCTACCCCTGGCTGGTCCGGGCAGGTCGGAGCGGACTGCTGATCACCCTCTTTCTGATCGGGAGTGGGCTTTCGCGGGAGACGGCCCGCCAGGTGGGGCTTCGTCCACTCCTGCTGGGAGTCGTCTTGTGGGTCCTGGTGGCGGGACTTTCGTTGCTCTTTCTTCGGGTCGGGTAGAGATCAAGTCAGCCAAGGGGAGGGGTCAATTTGACCGCGATCTGTCGGGCGGCGGCGAGGAGGGCGTCCTCGTCAAGAGTCGTCACCCGGCCCTTCTCGTAGAGAATACGCCCATCGACCATCGTCCAACAGACATCGCGACCGCTGGCACTGAAGAGAAGCGTGGTCACAGGGTCATAGAGGGGGGAAGTGGCAGGTTGGAGCAGGTCGATGGCAATCAGATCGGCCCGTTTCCCAGGTTCGAGAGAGCCAATCTCCTCTTCAAGATGGAGGGCACGAGCTCCCTCGATCGTCAGGAGGCGCAACATTTGATCAGCATCGGGCCAAGCGGCGTCGCGCCCGTCTGCCCGATGGAGGAGAGCGCAGAACCGGGCCTCTTCGAGCAGATCTCCCCCATTGTTGCTCGCCACACTGTCGGTTCCCAGGCCGACCGCGAGCCCTCCCGCCAGCCACGAGCGCAACGGGGCGATGCCGTGTCCCAGCTTGGCATTCGACTTCGGGCAATGGGCCAACCGGACACCGTGCGCGGCCAGTCGGGAAGTCTCGGTGGGGTCGATGGTCACCCCGTGGATGAGAAGCGGCGCCGTCGCCAGGACGCCAAGGCGATCGAGGTACTCAACCAGCGAGCAGCCCGGGGGGGTAAAGGGGATCTGGCGGGTCCGCAGCGACTCTCCGAAAGCGCCCCCCCCCATCCGCGAGGAGCTGCCACTCGTCGCGGGACTCGGCGGCGTGGAGGGCAAGGTCGAAGCGCTGCTCTGACGCCCAACGGGTGACCCGCTGATAGAGGGAAGCAGAGACCGAGTAGGGGGCGTGGGGGGAGATCCCGACGCGAACTCGCCCGGTGACTGGCGGAGTGCAGGAAGCGAGAAACTGGTCGTGGGCCTCCAGCTTGCGCTGGAGTTGATCGAGGGCGGGTTCGACTTGCGCAGGATCGGGACCAAAGCATTCCTGATAGACAATGCCTCGAAGCCCTGATTCAGTGAGGGCCATCAGTGGCGTCGGCGCATCGGCGGTATCGGCCAGCGTCGTCACCCCGGCGCGAATTGCCTCCAGACAACCCATTTGCGCGCTGACCAGCAGATCGTCGACGGTCAGCCGTTCCGCCTTGAGAGCGATCAACTCACCGATCCAGCCGCGAAAATCGCTCCGTTCGAGGCGCCCGCGCAGAAGTGTCAGTTCCAGATGGCTGTGAACGTTGACCAGACCGGGCAGAAGTGCAACCTCCCCCAGATCGGTCACCTGGGCCTCGGGATAGGCTTGACGGAGCTGTACATCCCCTCCGATCGCCACAAGACGGCTCCTGTCAATGACGACAGCACCCTCCCGGATCGGAGGACTCGTCACGGGAAGAACCCATCGAGCGGCCAGCAACTCCATCCTCACCTCTTCTATCAGATCCCATGTGGCCACGTGCCACGACGGAGGGTGCGCCAGTAGTGTTGCCGGGGTATTTGGGGATCCACCCCTTCGTAGGAGGCACGCAACTGTTGCTCTCCCAACAGATAGCCCTGCAACCAGATCTCCGCCGAGAGCCATTGGCCCCGCTGCGGGTCCCCCGACAGGTCGCGTTGGTTGACCAGCACTTCCAGTGACTCGCGCCCCAGGGCCACGCGAATCGCGAGGAGATGGTTCGTGGTCAGCGGATTCCGGATCTCCCGCCACGAGAGGATCTCGCCGCGCACCCGATAATCGTTTTCAACGGCCTTTCGCCGTGTCCGTCCGGCCTCGAAGAGGGCCCCCTGAGGCGAGGGGCGGACGATCCGCGCCCGGTAGGCCAATCCCGAAAC
>JBMUAP010000508.1:0-2881 GCA_049454155.1 Blastocatellia bacterium | reverse complement strand
CCGCCCGTATTGGCCCCGGTGATCGGCCCTCCGGCCCATTGCTGCTTGCTGCGGTCGTTGCGTGTCAGGTCGCCGCTGATCGCCTTCCACGTCTGCCCCCCATCCGCCGTGCGGAAGAGGACGTTGCCGCCGTGGTAGACCACCTTGGCATCATGCGGCGAGACGTGGATCGGTGCCGTCCACTGGAAGCGATACTTGAAGTCGGCGGCTCCGTGTCCTGACGGATCCTCCGGGAAGACAGTGACGTTCCGGGCCTGTCCCGTTCGCTTGTCGAACCGCGTGAAGATTCCTCCGTACTCTCCGGCGTAGACGATGTTGGGATCGGACCAGTCGGAGACGACCCAGCCGGCCTCTCCTCCACCGACGCCGTACCAGTCAGTATTGCGGATCCCCCCACTTTCCAGACTGTGGCTCGGTCCCTGGGCGGTCCCGATGTCCTGCATCGACCCCGCGATCATGAAGGGTGTGCGCGTATCGACGCTGACGTGATAGAACTGGCTGATCGGAAGTGCCGGTGCTGTCCAGCTCTTTCCCCCATCACTTGAGACGTCGACTCCGCCGTCGTTGCCCGTGATCATCCGCTTCGGGTTGGTCGGATCGAACCAGACGTCGTGGTGGTCGCCGTGGTGGATTCCGCGCACGAACTCCAGCGACTTGCCCCCATCGATCGTCCGTACCATTGGGACGTTCGGGAACCACGCCTCGTTCGGATTGGTCGGATGGACCGTGATCGTCGTGTAGTACCACGCTCGTTGCCGCAGGAGGCGGCTCGCGTTGATCAGTTGCCAGGATCGTCCGCCGTCATCCGAACGGAAGAGCCCTCCTTTCTCCGCCTCGATCAGTGCGTAGACGCGCTTCCCCTCTGACGGGGCGACCGCCACTCCGACCCGGCCCCAGATCCCCTCTGGCAGCCCACTCCCCGTCAACTGCGTCCAGGTGGTCCCCCCATCCCGGCTGACGTAGAGGCCGCTTCCCGGGCCGCCACTCTGCAGATCCCACGGATAGCGGCGCGCTTGCCACAGCCCGGCGAAGACGATGCTCGGATTGGAGGGATCGAGGGCCACGTCCGAGGCTCCGGTCACCTCGTCCTTGCGCAGTACCTGCTCCCAGCTCTTTCCTCCGTCCTGCGTGCGATAGATGCCCCGTTCCGGATTGGGGCCAAAGACGTGCCCGAGGACAGCGGCAAAGGCGATCTCCGGGTTCGTCGGATGGACGACCATCGTCCCGATCTGCCCCTTCTGCTTCCAGACGTGCTGCCACGTTTGGCCGGCGTCGGTCGATTTGTAGATCCCATTGCCCGCGGCGACATTCCCGCGGATGTTGGCCTCACCCGAACCGACATAGATGGTATTCGGGTCAGAAGGCGCGACCGCAATCGAACCGATCGAGGCGATCGGCTGATCATCCCAGATCGATTCCCAGGTGATCCCGTGATCGTTCGATCTCCAGACTCCACCTGAAGCGGTCGCCGTGTAGAACGTCGCACTGTTGGGGACTCCCGTCACCCGGGTCACCCGTCCGCCCCAGGCTGGCCCGACAAGTCGGTACTTGAGCGCTTTCAGACCCGCGGCGCCGCTCTTCTCTGCCTCTTGCGCCTGAGAGCTGACTCCCCCAACCCATCCGCCAAGGCCGATTCCCATCCCGATCAGTACGATCAGTGCGCTCCCTCTCAGGCGATAGGTCAGGGATGTCTTCGACGCTCTGCCGCCGTTGTCTCGTCTGTCTGTTCCTCTCCTCATGCGTGCGATGCCTCTCCTTTTGATCCCCGCTGTTTTTGAGTGTGATGGTCAGTCCGCTCACCCGGGACTGCCACTCCCGAGTGTAGCCTGAAACGACCGATTGTGCATCGCATCCGCTCCCGGAAATGAAAAAACGTAACTACTCCCGGAGAGGAAGATCAGAAAGTCGATTGGGCCAATCAGCGACTGATGTCAGAACGGAAGAGATGATTGCACCACCGCCCTCCCTTGTCCTGGGCCCTTTTTTTCAGTACCTTGAGCGACGACTCTGCAGGTGATCGTAGTGGGAATGGCGGTGGCAAGGGCAGGGACGTTACCAATTCACGGAACACATATGGGAAACGAGAACGGCTGGAAAGAGGCGATCGAGGAGGCCAAGCGCCTCTTCTTTCTGAGCGTCGGGATCAGCAACGCGGGGGGGCGCAAGTATCGCCCGGACCTCTCCGCCATTCTTCAGGAAGAGGGCTGGCAGCGGCAGAACTGTGAAGCGGCGATCGTCGATTACGAAGGCAAGTGGGGGCTGCGATTGGCGGAGCACCCCGAGGAGGGGGCCGCTTGGCTGATTGCCCATCCATTTTCGACCGGAAAGATCGATCTGCGGCTTGGTGCCATTCCGCAGCAGGTCGGCCTTCTCTTCCGCCCAGAAGACGCTTCTGGTGATGGGCCTGACCGGCTCAGCCTCACTTTTCTGCCCAGTCAGGCAGGGGCGACGATCCCCTTGACGGTCATTTACCGGGAGGGAGAGGCTCAGCACCAGGTCGAGCACGAGCTTCCGCGACGCCTGCGGGGAGAATGGATTCCCTTCCGGGTGCTCGTCACCCGCGAGCTTCTCTCAGTCTTTGTCAATCAGGACCACGTCCCCGTCCTCAAGGTTCCCCTCTCCCTGTCGCGCCCACGTCGCCAAGTCCTCGGGCTCTGGCGTGGCCCCGGCGCAGCGGCGCTCCTCACCGACCTCCGCTTGATCGAGACCGATGAATGGAACCTCTCCTAGTAGTTGACGGAGAGGAAGATCGTATCTGAAAGTGAGGTATTCCGCTTGAGACCACTCCCCCTGCTCCTCTTCTCCCTGCTGCTTGCCGTCCCGCTCTCCGGGTCAGACGGGAAGGGAAGTGCGGCCGTCGGCACTGCCGCCCCGCGCCCCA
>JBMUAP010000507.1:0-2881 GCA_049454155.1 Blastocatellia bacterium | reverse complement strand
CCTCGGTGGTGCAATGACCTCTTCAGTTCTAGCGTTGATTGCTTGTTGGTCCGGCCCACTTCCCGACCTTCTTTGCTGTGAGTAATTACCTCAAATGAGAGGATGGAGCTGGCAAGCGAGGCAAGGATGGCTTGACGAGCGGCGGGGGGGCATATTACGTTCCGCGCTATGAGACTCGACGTGTTGAGCGGGGAAGGGCAGGGAGCGGGGCCGCTGCGTCGGTGGTGGGGGGACCAACCGCTGCGGCGGGCACTGCAGGCGGGGGCACTCTTGGCGGGAGGGATCCTCGTTCTCGATGTCGGATTTCGCACTCAGCCGTGGTCCGATGGCTGGGCGATCATCTACGCGGGGCTTTCGCTGGGGCTGGCGATTGGACTCTCTCTTCGTTTATGGCGAGAGCGCCCGAGGGGAGGGTGGTTCCGGCGACTGGCGCAGGGGCTCGTCATTCTGCTGCTCCTCGGTGGTGCCGCCAACAGTCTGCGACTTCCGACCCTCCCAGTGGAGGAAGCGGCTGCTGGGCTGGCGCTCGCGGCGTTTCCCACGCAGATTCCTCTCCTGATCCTCTTCCTCATCGAGTTCAGTTACTGGAGCCTTTCGGTCAACCGCTTGCGGCTCCACCCGGCGCTTGTCTTTCTGCTCAGCTTTCTCTTGGTCGTTCTGGTGGGAACCGGGATGCTCTTGCTGCCGAACGCGACGGTCGGAGAGATCGGCCTCGTCGACGCGCTCTTTACCGCCACCTCGGCGGTCTGCGTCACTGGATTGATCGTCCGGGACACGGCGACAGACTTTACGCTCCTCGGGCAGTTGATCCTCCTCTTTCTCATTCAGGTTGGCGGCTTGGGGATGATGACTTTTACCTGCCTCTTTGGCTTTCTCTTCCGGGGGAGGTTCTCGCTGCAGAATCAGCTCTTCCTGCGGGACTTCATCAACGAAGAGAGCATCGGGGAGGTCGGGCGGACCCTGCTGCGGATCATCTTCTTCACGGTGTTGGTCGAGGGGGTGGCGGCTGGATTGATCTTCTGGCTGCTCGAGCCAGGGTTGCGGCCTGGGAGCGCCGAGCGGCTCTTCTTCGCGATCTTTCACTCGATCTCAGCCTTCTGCAACGCGGGGTTTTCGACGCTCTCCCTCGGATTGTACGAGCCGGGCTTTCGCACGCAGTATCACGTCCACCTGACTCTGGCGGCGACGGTGGTGCTGGGAGGGATCGGGTTTCCCGTGGTACTCGGGTACTACACCTATCTTCGCCACGTCTGGACCGGGATTCGCAAGCAGTTGCTCGGCATTGAGGCCTACCGGCACGCGCCGCGAGTCGTCAACGTCGGCATTCGCCTGATGCTCTATCCGACGTTGCTGCTGCTGGTCATCGGCTTTCTCGGCTACTGGGTCTTCGAGCAAGGGCACACCCTGCAAGGGCTGACCGGGTATGGTCGCTGGGTGACGGCCATCTTTGGGGCGGTGACGCCACGGACGGCAGGCTTCAACACGGTCGATCTGACGGGGCTCGCCGTGCCGACCCTGCTCCTCTACCTCTTCCTCATGTGGGTCGGGACATCGCCAGGTTCGACGGGAGGGGGGCTCAAGACGAGCACCCTGGCGGTGGCGGTCCTCAATATCGTCAGTCTCGCCAAGGGGCAAGACCGGGTCGAGATCTTCCGGCGCCAGATCAACCAGGAGACGCTCCGCAAAGCGTTTGCCGTCGTTCTCCTCTCGTTTCTGGCCATCGGGACTGGGGTCTTCCTGATTCTGCTCTTCGAGCCGAAGCTGTCGGTCTTGTCGGTCGTCTTCGAGGTCGTCTCGGCCTTTTCGACGGTCGGGCTCAGTCTGGGAATTACGCCGGGCCTCTCGATCCCCGCGAAGCTGACGCTGGCCGTGCTGATGTTTCTCGGGCGGGTCGGGATGTTGACCATTCTGGTCGCCCTCGTTCGCAAAGCCCGTACCCTCAACTACAACTACCCTGAAGAGGGGGTCTTCATCACCTGATCCGCGCTCTCGATCGGGTTCCTGTGCGGCACGCATGAAATTCATCATTGTTGGATTGGGAAACTTTGGAGGGTACCTCGCGACGCGATTGACCGATCTCGGGCACGAAGTGATCGGGGTCGATTCGCAGGAAGAGAAGGTCGATCAGGTCAAGGACTCGATCACGCACGCCATTCGGATGGATGCCACGGACGCGCACGCCATCCGCATGCTGCCCTACCAGGATGCCGATGTCGTCTTGATCACGATCGGGGAGGATTTTGGGGCCTCAATCATGGTCACGGCCCTCTTCAAGCAGCTCCAAGTTCGCCGTCTGATCAGTCGCTCGATCAACAAGGTCCACGAGACGGTGATCCAGGCGATCGGGGTCGACGAGATCATCCATCCGGAAGAGGACTCGGCGGAGCGGATGGCCAAACGGCTCCAGATGCGTGGCGTTCTCGATTCCCTCGACGTTTCGGACGAGTACAAGATCATCGAGATCCAGACGCCGGATCTCTTCGTCGGTCAGACGATTGCCGAGGCGAAGCTCCGCCAGGAGTACCAGCTCAATGTCCTTTCGATCATCAAGATGGTCGAGCGGCCGAACATCTTTGGGGTCAAGGCGAAGAGCCGGAAGGTCTTTGGCGTGGTCACTCCCGAGACAAGGATCGAGCAGGGCGACCTCCTGCTGCTCTTCGGCCATATGCGGGATCTGCAGAAGATTCTCTCCTTGAATGGCTGAGGGGGGGCCGCCCGGGGTCAGTCGGGAAAGACCAGACGGAATTATTCACGAAGGGGCTGATCGGGAAGTGGGCCAGGCTAACCAGCGATCGAAGCCAGAACGGAAGAATTCATTCCACCACGGAGCAACTGTGTTAGAAGTCAAGCCTAAAAAGCAGGAATCTGCTCAGGACTCCAG
>JBMUAP010000506.1:0-2883 GCA_049454155.1 Blastocatellia bacterium | reverse complement strand
CCGCCTCTTGCGGGGAGGATCGAGCCAGGCCAGTTCTACCTGAGCCGCTTGGCGTCGTCGGGTACCGCCGGGATCGCCCCGCCAGCCCCCGACGCGACCGGCAGGACCAATCTCAGCTCGACCGGGGGGAAGATTGCGCTCTCGAATCAAACGGCACCACTGACGGGAACCTGCCCCGTCGGTGGCGGTCGGATCGATTTTGTCGGGTATGGAGCGACGGCCAACTGCTTTGAGGGGGAGCGTGCGGCACCGGCTCCACAGGCAGCCAGTGTGCTGCTTCGCCGCGAGGGAGGATGTACCGACAGCGATCAGAACGGTGCGGATTTTCTGCTGCAAGCCCCCCTTCCGCGCAACCGCAGCACCCCGCTGGCGCCGTGCAATGCCCCGACGCTGCCGCAAGTGACGGCGCAGGCAGTCCCCGATCCGGTCTTGGCGGGGAGCGTCGTGCTGCTGGTCGCGACGGTCACGCCCGGGGAGCGTCCGATGAGCACGGGGATGCATGTCACGGTGGACCTCGGGGCCCTCGGGGGATCCGCGACCTTCTCGCTGCTCGACGATGGTCAGCAGGGAGATGCGAGTGCCGGGGATGGCCAGTACTCGCGAGCCGTTCTTCTGCCCTTCGACCTCTCCCCGGGACCCCGGTCGTTGCCGGTGCGCGTGGTGGATGATCAAGGACGGGTGGGGGAGGGGCTGCTGGCGCTGACGGTCGCCCCGCCTCTCCCCGCCAGTCCGGTCGTCATCAGCCAGATCTTCGCGGGAGGGGGCAACAGTGGCGCTCCCTACACGCACGATTGGGTGGAACTCTTCCACCGCGGCGAGGCACCGGTCGACTTGGCGGGCTGGTCTCTCCAGTACGCCCCGGCGACGAGCGGGACCTGGACGGCGACGCCTCTTGCGGGGAGGATCGAGCCAGGCCAGTTCTACCTGAGCCGCTTGGCGTCGTCGGGTACCGCCGGGATCGCCCCGCCAGCCCCCGACGCGACCGGCAGGACCAATCTCAGCTCGACCGGGGGGAAGATTGCGCTCTCGAATCAAACGGCACCACTGACGGGAACCTGCCCCGTCGGTGGCGGTCGGATCGATTTTGTCGGGTATGGAGCGACGGCCAACTGCTTTGAGGGGGAGCGTGCCGCACCGGCTCCACGGACATCCGCGGCATTGCTTCGCCGTCAATTTGGATGCATCGATCAAGATCAGAATGGAGCGGATTGGGGAGTGGGCGCTGCGAGGCCTCGCAACCGGACCTCTCCAACTGAAAATTGCCAAGAGAACGAGGCGCTCACTCGTCGGGCGGTCAGTGCCCAACATCCAGGGTCGATCCTGCTCTTCCCGCTCTACAGCTCACGATCTGCAAGCCCTGTGCAAGAGAACACTCGCTTGAGCATCACCAACACGCATCCGCGGGACCCTGTTCGCCTCCACCTCTTCTGGATGGATGGCGAGTCCGCTTCGATGGCGGATCACCAGACCTGCTTGACCCCGAACCAGACGGTCAGTCTGCTGGCCTCCGATCTGGACCCAGACATCAGCGGATTCCTGCTGGTCGTCGCGGTCGATCCGATCAGTGGATGCCCCATCCGGTTCAATTCGTTGATCGGAGAGGCGCTGGTCAAGTTGGAATCGGGCCACCGGGCGAACCTCGCGGCCCTCTCGATTGCGGCACTCGACCGGGAGCCGGCGGTCTGTCCTCTTACCGCCTCGACAGTAACCTTGTCCTTCGATGGTCTTCTCTATCAACCTTTGCCAACGACACTGGCCGCTGCGCACCTCCCCTCGCCGGCAGATGGGCTGCAGCCCCTGCTGGTCTTGGTTCGCATCGGCGGAAATCTGGGTACCGGGGGGAGTACGATCGGTGCTGTCTCTGGATGGGTCTATGACGATCTCGAGCAACCTGCGCGGTTCGGTCTGTCGATCGGGCGGAGGCAGCTTCGATCCCTCCTCAACGACAGCTTTCCCAGAACAACGCCGCGCTTGTCGACCCTCCTTCCACCCTCGCGCAGCGGTTGGATGCGGATTGCCCAGCGGGATGGCGGCGCCCTGATCGGCGCCCTCTTGGTGGGCTCTTCAGGGGATGGGAGGGGGATGGTTGGGGGAAGATTGCTCCATACGCTCCGGCTGACGACCTCGGTCGATTTGGTCATGCCGTTGGTCACCAGCGGCGGGCAATCATGCGGGAGAGGCGGATGACCTTTCCCGCCCGACTCGCTCGTCGCTTGATCTCCGCAGAGGGATCGACCATCATGCCTTCTGTGCAACTGCCGATTCACAGCGCAGACCAGCTCCACGCAAAGAGAGTTCAAGTCGTGGCGTCGCTGCTCTGAGATGGGCAATCAGACTGTTCAGGAGGTTCGTGTGGAGAAGTCGACAAGACCGTTGGTCGGAGTGATTATGGGGAGTCGATCGGACTGGGAGACCATGCGCCACGCCGACGAGATGTTGACCCGGTTTGAAATTCCCCACGAATGCCGTGTCGTCTCGGCACACCGGACTCCGGGGTGGATGGCTGAGTATGCGACGCAGGCCGAGGCGAGAGGGCTCGAAGTGATCATTGCCGGGGCAGGGGGAGCCGCTCACCTCCCCGGGATGGTGGCGGCACAGACCATCCTCCCCGTGCTCGGAGTTCCCGTCGAGAGCCAGGCGCTCAAAGGAATGGATTCGCTCCTCTCGATCGTGCAGATGCCCGGGGGGATTCCTGTCGGGACCTTGGCAATCGGGCGGGCCGGGGCGATCAACGCTGCCCTCCTCGCCATCTCGATTCTGGCCACTAGCCGGCCCTCTCTGCGGGACCAACTCCGCGCATTCAGAACGGCCCAGACCGAGACCGTCCTCCAGCAGGGGCTTGATGAGGGGTGAAGGGCGAGGGGTGAGGGGCGAGGGGTGAGG
>JBMUAP010000505.1:0-2893 GCA_049454155.1 Blastocatellia bacterium | reverse complement strand
GCTGGTGCAACGAGCGAACCTTCGATGTTCAGGAACTCTCCAGCTTCCCTTGGCCAATTCTCCAGGAGCGGAATCACGATGGATTCCGTTCCGAAAAAAGGCGGAGTGATGCTCTCCTGGTGTAACAATCGGTGGCGTATCTCGGCTGGAGGAATGAAGAGAGGAAGGGAAAAGGCATTGTTGGAGGAGGCCTTCCAGGCTGGATTGCCTCGCGAGGACTGTTGTAGACTGACACGTTTTTTGATGTTGCTGGAGTCAAAGCACGAGTTTCAGACAAGGTGAGCGGAGACGAGAAGGAGGAAAAGGGCTATGCCAATGGAGCGAGTCGTCAGGTGGGATGGGGCCTGGCGCTGGGCGGCGGGAGTGCTGGGAGTCCTGTTGCTGGTGCAGCCGGGCTTGGCGCAGCGGGCGAGAAAGGGCAGCGTGATTGTGCAACCGGGAGCCCCGGGCAAGGAGGCCCGGGTCCTGCCGGCGACGACCAAAGCGCGATTGACCCCCATCTCAGCAGCCGATGTGCAGTTCATGCAGGGGATGATCACGCATCACGCCCAAGCGGTCGAGATGACCGCGCTGATCGAGACGCGGACGACCAACGAGGAGGTCCGCTCACTCGGGGCGCGGATCAGCCATTCGCAGGCCGACGAGATCCGGATGATGAAGCGGTGGCTGCTCTCACGAGGCTATCCGGTCGAGGAGGCGGGCGGGCACCATCATCACCACGGGATGATGCACGGGCTCATGCCGGGAATGCTGACGCCGAAGCAGATGGAGGCCCTCGCGGCAGCGCGGGGGGAGGAGTTCGACCGGCTCTTCCTGGAAGGGATGATCATGCACCACGGAGGGGCCTTGACCATGGTCGAGGAGCTCTTTGCCGTTGCCGGAGCAGGCCAAGAGGCAGAGATCTTCCATTTCGCGACCGATGTCGATAGTGGGCAGCGCGCAGAGATTCGCGTCATGCAGACCATGCGAGAGAAGCTGACAAAGAAGGAGAACAGATGAATCATCGAGCGAGTTGGAACAGGCGCCTCTTCCCGGTCACGGTGGCGGCGTGTCTTCTCTTCCTGACAGTCTTCCTGACAGGAGGAGCCCAGGGGCAGGAGCCGGCGGCAAAGCCCTCTGCGGAGCAGCAGAAGCAGGCGGCCAATGATCCCTTCACCCCGGAGCCGGCCCCCCCATTGCCCGCCGGAATGACTGGATCCGAGACCAGCGATCCACGCTATGGATTGAAAGCCGGGCTCTACAATGCGGAGGCGGTCGCACGCGGGCTGCGGCATATCTCCCTCCTCAAGAAACCGGAGGCCTTTCTGCTCGAGGCGACAACGCCCGACGATCCGAAAGTGGCGCGGACGCTGGGGATGCTCGGTGTCGCCAATCCGGGGGAGATGCCGAAGGCGATGCAGGCCGTCCGGGCCCAGCTGGCCTTCGCCAATTCCGACCTCGCCTTTCAGGGCCGCTACGCCTTCATGGGCAATTTCTATGGCGTCAACATCTATGACATCGCCAATCCGGCGAAGGCCAAACTGCTGACCTCGATGATCTGTCCGGGAGGGCAAGGGGACGTCTCGGTCTACAAGAACCTGATGTTCATGTCGGTCGAGATGCCGAATGGGCGGCTCGATTGTGGCGTCGAAGGGTTCCCCGCTGCCGCCTCGACCAAGGCCGCCGATGGGTCAACGATCCCCGCGCCGCAGAAGGAGCGGTTCCGGGGCGTGCGCATCTTCGACATCTCCAACATTCAGCGTCCGCGCCAAGTGGCAGCGGTCCAGACGTGCCGCGGCTCGCACACGCACACGCTGGTCGTCGACCCGAAGGATGCCCAGAACGTCTACATCTATGTCTCCGGGACCTCGTTTGTTCGGCAGAGCGAGGAGTTGCCGGGATGCTCCGATGAGGCGCCCGATCGAGATCCGAACACTTCGCTCTTTCGCATCGAGGTGATCCAGGTTCCGGTGGCGGCCCCAGAGAAGGCGCGCGTCGTCTCCAGCCCCCGCGTCTTCATGGATCCCCGGACAGGCGTGATCAACGCCCTCAACAGCGGCGGCTCACACGGCACCAACGCACCGGTCGACACCGACCAGTGCCACGACATCACCGTCTACTCGCAGATCGGACTCGCGGCGGGCGCCTGCTCTGGCAATGGCCTGCTGCTCGACATCTCCCGACCAGCCGAACCGAAACGGATCGACGCCGTCAACGATCCGAACTACGCCTACTGGCACTCGGCGACCTTCTCCACCGATGGGGCGAAGGTGGTCTTCACCGACGAGTGGGGCGGTGGACTCGGCGCGCGCTGCCGGCCAAATGACCCAAACAAGTGGGGCGCCAACGCCATCTTCCTGCTCAAAGAGAACCGGTTGAGCTTCAGCAGCTACTACAAGATGCCCGCCGCCCAGGGCGATAACGAGAACTGCGTCGCCCACAATGGCTCGCTGATTCCCGTGCCCGGACGGGACATCAAGGTCCAAGCCTGGTACCAGGGCGGGATCTCGATCATGGACTTTACGAACCCGGAAAAGCCGGTCGAGATTGCCTACTTCGATCGCGGACCGGTCGACGAGAAGATGCTCGTCCTGGGAGGGCCTTGGTCGACCTACTGGTACAACGGCTACATCTACTCGTCGGAGATCGCGCGGGGGCTCGACATTCTCGAACTGACCCCGAGTGAGTTTCTCACCCAGAACGAGATCGATGCCGCCCGGTCGGTGCGCGTCGCCGAGTTCAACGTCCAGAACCAGCAGCGGATCGTCTGGCCGCGCCAACTGGTGGTCGCCAAGGCCTACCTCGATCAGCTGGAGCGCTCACAGGGACTGCCAGCCGCACAGCTCGCGGCGCTGCGCCAAGCGGTCGGGACTGCCGAGAAGGCCCGACTGACAAGGGGTCTCGGGAAGCTCCG
>JBMUAP010000504.1:0-2894 GCA_049454155.1 Blastocatellia bacterium | reverse complement strand
GAATCGCCTCTACGTCGTCGAGAGCACGCTTTCGACGACGGGGGCCAAGGCCGACCACCGCCTGCCGATCAAGGCGTCGGAGGTGCTCTCCTTCGCGCGGGCGGTCGCGGCAGGATGCGGGGTCGATGCCGGCGCGCCGGGAGCCCTCTCGGCCGAAGCCAAGAAGATGGCCGACGCGGTCGCTCGTGACCTCAAGGCCAATCCTGGCAAAGCGCTGGTTCTGGCCGGGGAGCATCAGCCGGCGGCGGTCCATGCGATCGCCAATGCGATCAACTCTGCCGTCGGAGCCATCGGCTCGACGGTCGTCTTGACAGACCCGATCGAGGTCCAACCGGTTGAACAAGCCCAATCCCTCGCCGAACTCGTCCGGGACATGAACGCCGAACGGGTCGACCTGCTGCTCATTCTTGGTGGGAATCCAGTCTACAACGCGCCTGTCTTTAAAGACGAAAAGTCCGGCAAGGCGTTGACCTTCCTCGACGCGATGCAGAAGGTGGGACTGCGGATCCACCTCGGGCTCTATGTCGACGAGACGGCTGAGCACTGCCAGTGGCACATTGCCGAGGCCCACTACCTTGAGAGCTGGAGCGACGCTCGCACCCACGATGGCACGGCCTGCATCATCCAGCCGCTCGTCGAACCGCTCTACGGCGGCAAGTCTGCACACGAACTGCTGGCAGTGGTTGGCAACGAGCCCGGCATTCCTCCCTACGACTTGGTGCGAAACTACTGGAAAGGGCAACTGGGCGACACCTTCGAGCAGACTTGGCGACAAGCGGTCCACGATGGGTTCCTCGCCAATACTGCCCGCGCACCGAAAGCGGTCACCCTGCGTGCCGACTGGGCAGCCAATCTCCCGTCATCCCCGGCCAAGTCTGGCCAGGAGATCGTCTTCCGACTCGACCCGTGCGTCTATGACGGGCGCTTTGCCAACAATTCGTGGCTGCAGGAGCTGCCCAAGCCGATCAGCAAGGTTACGTGGGACAACTACGCGATCGTCAGTGCCAAAACGGCGGCCTCGATTGGTCTCTCTCCGAATGAGGAGCCCTACCACGCCAACGCCAAGATGGTGCGGCTGGTCCACGAAGGTCGCGAGTTGTCGATGCCCGCCTGGGTCCAACCGGGCCACCCCGACGACTCGATCACGGTCTATCTCGGCTATGGTCGGACCCGCGCCGGTAGCGTCGGGACCCGTTTGGGCTTCAATACCTACTCGCTGCGGTCGGCAAGCGCGCCCTTCATCGCCACGACGGGGGTTCGCTTTGAAGTCGGAGAAGGGAACTATCAACTGGCTTCGACCCAGGAGCATTTCGCGATCAGCACCAGCGACATCAAGAGCGACTTCATGATTCCGGGGGAGGATCTCGAAGCGCGCCACATTGTCCGGACCGCGACCCTCGCCGACTACCAGCACGACCCTGAGCACGCCCTGCATCACGGTGCCCACAAGCCCGGCAAGGAGCTGACCGTCTTCACCCCCTGGAAGTACGAAGGGTATGCCTGGGGGATGGCGATCGACATGAACGCTTGCGTCGGTTGCAATGCTTGCGTCGTCGCCTGCCAGTCGGAGAACAACATCGCGGTCGTCGGGAAGGACCTCGTCACCAAGGGCCGCATCATGCACTGGCTGCGGATCGACACCTACTTCAAGGGGGGGACGGCCAATCCAGAGGTCTTCTTCCAGCCAATGATGTGCCAGCATTGCGAGAACGCCCCGTGCGAAGTGGTCTGCCCGGTCAATGCGACGGTGCACGACGCGGAAGGGCTCAATGTCCAAGTCTACAACCGCTGCGTCGGAACACGCTACTGCTCCAACAACTGCCCTTACAAGGTCCGCCGCTTCAACTATCTGCTCTACGGAGATTGGGATACTCCCAGCCTCAAGAACGTCCGCAACCCCGAGGTGACCATTCGCAGCCGCGGCGTAATGGAGAAGTGCACCTTCTGCACCCAGCGGATCATGGCTGGCAAGATCGAGGCGGAGAAGCAGAACCGGAAAGTAAAGGACGGAGAGATCCAGACGGCCTGCCAGACGGCCTGTCCGACCGAGGCGATCATCTTCGGGGATCTCAACGACCCCGAGAGCCGCGTGGCCAAGCTCAAACTGGAGCCCCGCAATTACGATGTGCTGGCCGATTTGAACACCCGCCCCCGGGCGAGCTATCTCGCTCCGATCCGCAACGTCAATGCGGAGCTGGGCAACGGGCACGGCAATTCCCACGATGGCCACGCAGGAGGCGCGAAGAACCATGGCTGAAGCAACGGACAAGAAGGCATACGTTGATCCTCGTCCTCCGGTCATCGGACCCGGATACGACTTCAACTCGCTGACCAACAAGATCGCGGACATTGTCCTGATGCGGCGCTTCCAGAAGGGCTGGGTCTTCGGATTTGGGATCGCCTTTCTTGGAGCCCTGCTGCTCTTCAACACCATTGCTTACCTGGTCTTGAAGGGGGTTGGCATCTGGGGAAACAACGTACCAGTCGGCTGGGCCTTCGACATCATCAACTTTGTCTGGTGGATCGGAATTGGGCACGCTGGAACGCTGATCTCGGCTGTCCTGCTCCTCTTGCGGCAGAGTTGGCGCAACTCGATCAACCGCTTTGCCGAAGCGATGACCCTCTTCGCGGTGGCTTGTGCGGGCCTCTTTCCGGCGCTCCACACTGGGCGCCCGTGGCTTGATTACTGGCTCTTCCCATATCCGAACACAATGGGGATGTGGCCCAACTTCCGCAGTCCGCTGATGTGGGACGTCTTTGCCGTCTCGACCTATGCCACCGTCTCGGCGCTCTTCTGGTTCATCGGCTTGATCCCAGACTTCGCGACAATGCGGGACACCGCCAAGCAGAAGTGGCAGCGCTCGATCTTTGGCATCCTTTCGATGGGCTGGCGC
>JBMUAP010000503.1:0-2895 GCA_049454155.1 Blastocatellia bacterium | reverse complement strand
GATAAGTGTCAGCAACTCGTTTACCGTGGCCCATTCCCGGACCAGGTAGAGCCGCGGTTTCGTAGCGCCTGTGTGCGGACGCTGCAGGATCTGGAGCGGGGAGGTGGACAACTTAGCCGTGGTTTCCTGCAGAGTCTGCCCAAGGCGATGTTCCTGCTCCTGCCACTCTTTGCCGGGATCTTGAACCTCTTTTACTGGAGGCCGCGACGACTCTACGCGGAGCACCTACTCTTCCTGGTTCATAACCACAGCGCCGTCTTTCTCGCACTGATATTCGTCTTCGTGCTTGACCGCGTGATGCCGGCCAGTTTCAGCGGATACGTCATTTTGATTTTTCTGGTCTGGCTGGTCTGGTACTGCCATCGCGGTCTGCGGGTCTTTCATGGGCAGGGCCGGCTACGAACTTGGGCAAAACTGATCCCCATGTTGTTGCTCTACACCCTGCTTGCACTCTTGATTCTCACCTTTACCGGAATCGCCTCCATCCTTAGCATTTCTTGAAAGCATTTCTTGCACCAGATTATCTGGCACGCGGCTTCACCTTCCGGCCGTTGAGACACGCCCATCACCCGAAGAACCGGAAACGATCAAGGATTGCAAGGAGGTTCAAGTGGTGCGGTGGAAGGCCGATCCGGGAGCCTCTACCTTGAACGAGGCGAAATTGCGCAGGAGATGCAGTCCGGCGGTCTGGCTCTTCTCCGGGTGGAACTGGACACCAACGATTGAGCCTCGACCGCAGATCGAGGCATAGCGAATTCCGTACTCGGTCTCCCCCAGCACATCCGCCGGTTCCGCCGGTTCGACATAGTAGGAGTGGACAAAGTAGAAGAACGAGTCGTTCGGGACGGAGTCGAAGAGGGGGTGGGGTTGGCGGAAGGTGACTTGGTTCCAGCCGATATGGGGGATGTGGAGCCCTTCGGGAAAGCGGATGACACGACCCGGCATGAGGCCCAAACCGCGATGGAGGCCAAATTCGTGTCCCTCCTCGAACATCATCTGCAGACCGACGCAGAGTCCAAGGATTGGCTTGCCGGCAGCGGCGGCCTCGATCACCAGTTGGTCAAAGCCGCGATCCCGCAACCCGTTCATGCAGGCCGCGAAGGCACCGACACCCGGCAGGACGAGCCGTTCCGCCCTCTCCAGTGTCGCCCGGTCGTCGGTGACCACGGCGGCAATTCCCTGATTGGTGAAGGCCTTCTCGACACTGCGCAGATTTCCGACCCCATAATCGATGATGGCAATCGTCATGACGCTTCTCCGGTTCCGGTGAGAGTCCCCTTGGTCGAGAGGACACCCTCAATGCGGGGGTCGAGCCGAACCGCTTGGGAGAGGGCCCGTGACGCCGCCTTGAAGACCGCCTCGAGGAGGTGGTGCTGATTGCGGCCGTAGAGGGCCTCGAGGTGGAGATTACACCGGGCGTGCTCAGTGAAGGAGTGCCAGAAGTGCTCGGCCAGCTCGACCGAGAAGGTCCCGACGCGCTCGCGCTTCTCGGCGACGTGGTAGACAAGGTAGCTCCGCCCGGAGAGGTCGACGACGGCCCGGGCGAGGGTCTCGTCCATCGGGACATAGGCATGCCCGTACCGGGTGATCCCGCGTTTGTCTCCCAGCGCGGTGGCCATGGCTTGGCCGAGGCAGATGGCAATATCCTCGACTGTGTGGTGGTCGTCGATCGCGAGGTCCCCGTCTCAGCGGACGCTCAGATCGAAGAGGCCGTGGCGTGCGAAGAGTTCGAGCATGTGGTCGAGGAAGGGCACACCGGTCGCGATCGTCGCGCGGCCCGTTCCGTCGAGGTTGAGCGTCAACTCGATCTGCGTCTCTTTCGTGCGCCGTTCAATGGTGGCGGTTCGTTTGGTCACGCGGTCTCTCCTTTCCCGAGGATGATTTCGCGGAGTGCTGCCAGCAACTGGCGATTCTCTTCTGGCGTGCCGACACTGATCCGCAGGTGGCGCGAGAGGAGCGGGGACTGGCTCAGGTCGCGCACGAGGATGCCCCGCTCGTGCAGCTGCGCAAAGAGGACCCCGGGGGGAATCGGAACCTCGACCAGCAGGAAGTTGGCGACCGATGGGTAGGGATGAACGCCGGGAATCTTGGCCAGTTCTGCCGCCAGCCGGTCCTTCTCCGCCGCCATGGCCTGCACGAGGGGGGCGAGCAGGTCCCGCCGTTCCAAGGCCACTTCGGCCGCGATCATCGAGAAGACGTTGAGGCTATAGGGCATCTTCGCCTTGCTGAACTCGCGGATCAAGGCCGGATCCGCCAAGCAGTACCCGACCCGCAAGCCGCCCATCGCCATCGCCTTCGAGAAGGTCCGCAGGATGACCAGGTTCGGATGGTCTGGCAGGAGGGGGACGGCGTCCTCCCCGCCAATCTCGAGGTAGGCTTGATCGACGACGACCAAGCCGGGCGCGGCCTCTTGCAGCAGGACCGTCAGCTCTGCACGGGAGAGGGTCGATCCGGTTGGGTTGTTGGGGGAGCAGAGGATCGTCATCGCCGGGCGAAGGGAGCCGATCGCCGACCGCAGGGCCGGCAGATCGAACTGCAACTCATGGGTCAGCGGGACAGAGCAGATCTCTCCTCCGGCGACGGTGATCACTTGGCGATAGACCGAGAAGGTCGGCTCGGGAAGGACGACCTTCTTGCCCGGCTCGATCGTCGCTTGGATCACCGACTGAATCATCTCGTTCGATCCATTCCCCGCCATCACTCCATCCGCGACCCAGCCGGCGTAGGCGGCCAGTTGGGTGAGCAGCCGGGTCGGGACGAAGTCGGGGTAGCGTGCCCAGTCGCACTGGTCGAGCCGCGCGAGCACTTCGTTGCGGATCTCGGCGGGCATGCCAAAGGGATTCTCGTTCTGGTTCAGCTTGATCGGTGCTTCCAGCGGGGCCAGGGTGTAGGCCT
>JBMUAP010000502.1:0-2898 GCA_049454155.1 Blastocatellia bacterium | reverse complement strand
GTCTGGCCATTCCTGCCGGGAGAGGGTCAAGAGAATCCCCGCCGAGAGATCTTTCGAGGGGGACAGCTCGTAGGGCACCTCTTCGGTGGCCAGCTCGATGCGGGCCCACTCGACCCAGAGGTTATGCCCAGTTCCCGCCTCGATCATCTCGGCCAAGTGGGCCCCGCCGACACGCGCAGCAATCTCCAGAAAGTAGAACTTGCCGTCGGCCTCCGTGCGGATGAACTCGGCGTGGGTCACCCCTTCGACCATCCCCAGTGCCTTGATGACCCGCCGATTGATCTTTCGCAGGGCCTTCTCCTCGTCCGAGCCCGGCGCGAGCAGGCGGCTGGTAAAGAGCCCTCCTTCGTGTGAGGTGACGATCGGGGGGGCGCCGTACCGGGAGGTCGCGGCAAAGACGACCTTCTTGCCGGTGACGATCGAGTCGACGTGGTAGACCTCTCCGGGCAGAAACTGCTCCAGCAGGTAGTGGGACTGCTCATCGCCGAGTTGATCGAGGATCGGCCAGAGTTCATCGGAGGCGTGGATCTTGCGAATGCCGATCGCCGAGGCGGAAGATCGCGGCTTGAGCATCCAGGGAGGGGGGACGCGGGCCATGAAGTCCCGCAGGGCTTCGTGGTAGAAGATCGGGGAGAAGGCGGGAACGCGAATCTCCTTGGCTGCGGTGCGCAGCCGCATCGCCAGCTTGTCGCGAAAGTGGCGGGTGACCGGCTCCCCCATCCCCGGCAGGCGGAGATGCTCGCGCAGGGCCGCCGCCATCTCCAGATCGAACTCGTCGAGGGCCACCAACCGACGGATATCGTGGCTGCGGGCGAGCCAGCTGACAGCGTTGATCATGTGGGGCCGCACAGTCAGATCCGGCATGAGGAAGACCTGGTCGATCGCTTCCCGCGGCCAATCGGCGTCGCGGAGCGACTCCTTGGTGACGAGGATGACGTGCCAGCCCAGCCGGTGAGCCTCCCGCAGGAAGGGCTGCCCTTTCTCGAAGCTGGTCATGCAGAGGATCGTGCCGGGTCGGGATGACATCTCTCTCCTCCTCTTGAATCGACGTAACTACTCTCGGTGTTGACGAACTTCAAGGTGTCCTATGGTCCAATGATGACAACCCTGGCCATCCCAAGTTCGTCGTTCGTTGGTCAAACCAGTGTCTCCATCTTCTTCTCAGTGATCTCTGTCTTTCTGATGCTATTTCCCCGTACATTGCCCCCATAGCAAAAATCATCCCAATCTTCTTCTCAGTGATCTCTGTGGCTCGGTGGTGCAATCATCTCTTCCGTTCTGGTGTTGATTGCTGGTTGGCCCAGGCCACTTCCCAACCTTCTTCCCCGTAAGTAAGTACGAATCGACAGGGGACGACGTTGCTGACTCGAGCCTCTCCGATCAGGCCGAGTGGCGCTGGGGAGCGGCCAGATCGACGACGGGGAGAGGGCCCCGGCGATCACGCAGGAAGGGGAGCTTCCGGCGCACCTCGTCGAGATGGGCCCGGTCGGGAACGGCGGAGATCCTTCCCTCCCCCTCACCGGCATCGGCAAGGACCACCCCGAGCGGATCGATGATCAAGCTGCGCCCCTGATAGCCAAAGAAGGGATCGCGGCCACAGCGATTGATCCCGACGACGTAGGCTTGGTTCTCGATGGCCCGCGCCCGGAGCAGCGCGATCCAGTGCTCGGTCCTCGCCTCGGGCCAACTGGCGATGACCGTCAGGAGGTTGGCCCCGGCAGCGCTCGCCGCACGAAAGATCTCCGGAAAGCGCAGGTCGTAGCAGATGAAGGGTGCCACCAGAAAGTCGCCCCACGGAAAGAGGACGATCCGCTCCCCGGCGGCGTAGTGGTCTGGCTCTCCGGCAAGCGAGAAGGGATGGAGCTTGTCGTAGCGGGCCAGCTCGGCCCCGGTCGGCGTGTAGACGAGGCACTGATTGGCGGGGCGTCCCGTCGTGCCCTTCCCGATCACGCCGGCTAGAAGAAAGACCCCAAAGTCGATCGCACATTGACGGAGGAAGTCCTGAGTCTCGCGCGTCGTGGTGTCGTCGGTCGCCGCCGCGTTCATGCTGAAGCCGGTCGCAAACATCTCGGGCAGGAGCACGAGGGAGCCAGGGGCGGGCGGGTCCGCCTCCAAGAGCGCCCGCACCTTGGCGTGGTTGGCGGCCTTCGCCTCCCACTGAAGATCGATCTGCCAGCCAATCAGTTCCATCGCCCCCCTCCCGCTGAGACCACCTGTCGAACAGCGACACCGCCTCTTGTTCAAGACTCGTTGAGGATGGCCCTCAACCCGGTGACGAGCCGATCGATCCCCTCGACGACCGTCTCTGGCTGGAGCGCCCCGTAGGAGACTCGCAGCGGGCAGCCGGTCGTCAACCCGAAGGCATTCCCCGGAATGACGGCAACCCGATGGTCGCGCACCAGCTCGGTGACCACCTCGAGCGGGGTGCGCTCCGTCTCCACCTGAAGCAGAAAGTAGAAGGCCCCCTCGGCTGCCGGGAAGTGGCACGCGGTCCCCACCCCCCGCAACCGCTCGAGCACCTGCGTCCGGACCTGCGTCAACTCGGCCAGCTTCGCGCGACAGTAGGCGGATCCCACCGTCAAGGCCCCTGCGGCAACGTGCTGGGAGACGACCGGGGGACAGATCAGGTTGGTATCCTGGATCTTCTCAACCGCCTCGACGAGGTGCGCCGGAATCACTTGGTACCCGATCCGCCAACTGGCGAAGCCATAGGCCTTCGAGAGCGAATAGAGCGAAATGGTGTTGCCCGCGCTCCCCTCGATCGATCCAGGGGAGAAGTGGCGGGCCGGCCCGTGCACGAAGTACTCGTAGGCCTCATCATGGATGTGGTAGACCCCACGCTCGCGGCAGAGCTGGTTGACCTCGCGCAGCGCCGATTCCGGATAGACAACGCCGGTC
>JBMUAP010000501.1:0-2902 GCA_049454155.1 Blastocatellia bacterium | reverse complement strand
TCTCCGAGGCCGACTTTACTTACGACCAGACGACCGGTGCCGGAACGATCACGACCGGCTTCAACGACGTTGTCGTCCGCGATCAGGTCTCGGGCTTGATCCGGGTCTGGGATCCGAAGATCCGCCCGCAGTTTACCCAGCAGTGGAACCTGACGCTCGAATACCAGCTGGCGAGCGGGACCTCGGTCTCGGCGGCCTATGTCGGGAACAAGGCGACCCACCTCGTCGCACCGACCGACTGGAACCAGCCCCTCCCGGGACCATCCAATGTCGCGCCCGCACAGTGGGCCTCGATTCAGAGCCGCCGCCCGCTCTTCCCGGTCTTGCCGCTCGTCACCAACATCAGCGGCACGGCGACCTGGGGGATCAGCAACTACAACAGCCTCCAGGTGAGCATGCGGCAACGGATGACCAAGGGGCTGGAGTTTCTCGCCTCGTACACTTTCAGCAAAGCGCTGACCGACAACCTTGGCTACTACGGAAGCGGGGGAGTAGCGACCCAGTCCGCCTACTCCTACAATCAGTATGCCCAGCGGGAGTACAACTACGGGCTGGCCTTCTTCGACAACCGTCACAACTTCGTCTGGTCAGGAACCTATGAGCTTCCCGTCGGCAAAGGTCGTTCCCTTGGGACCGACATGAACAGCTTTCTCAACGCCATCGTCGGCGGATGGAACGTGACGTCGATCGTCCAACTGCGCAGCGGCTTCCCGCTGACGGTGACGACCAGCCTCAACCGCAGCTTCCAGAATCCGCGAGGTGGGCAGAAGCCGAACCTGGTGGGCAATCCGAAGCCGGCGAATCAGACGATCGAGAACTGGATCAATCCGGCGGCCTTTGCGGCTCCGGCGGATGGGGCATTCGGGAACTCGCCCGTCGGAGTCATGCGGGCTCCCGGCTTCGCCAACTGGGATTTTGGGGTCGGGAAGAAGTTTCAGGTGACGGAGAACAACTTCTTCGATTTCCGTGCCGAGTTCTTCAACTTCACCAACCACCCGAGCTTTGCGCCGCCCGGCCGGAACTTCAATGACCTGAATACATTCGGGCTTATCACCGGGACGGTCAGTCCTCCCCGGTCGATCCAGTTCGCGCTCAAGTACATCTTCTAACCCCGTCAGGGGGGAGAGTGGTCGATCCCCGACCCACGGGGATCTGTAACCGGCGGTGGCCCTTCCTGTTCCCATCCGGCAGAGGGTGGAGCAGAGGGGCCATTGCCGTTTTTGGCTTCGGGAGAAAGAGATGAGACGAAGGCAGTTCATGGCAGGGGTTTCGGCACTGGGCTTGGCGTGGAGTGAGGCCACGGCCCACCGGAGGGCAGCCTCAAGGCAGGAGCGGTTGACGCCAGACGCCCCGATCGAGGAGGTCTCCCTGGTCGAGTTGCAGGCGGCAATGGGGCGGGGAGACTGGACGGCCGAGCAGGCCGTCGCCAAGTACCTGGCACGAATCGAGTCGATCGACCGTTCGGGACCCACCCTGCGATCGGTGATCGAGGTCAACCCTGACGCCCTCTCGATCGCCCGCTCCCTCGACCAGGAGCGCGCCGCCGGGAAGGTGCGCGGCCCGCTCCACGGGGTCCCGATTCTTCTCAAGGACAACATCGACACCGCCGACCGGATGCAGACGACGGCGGGATCCCTCGCGCTCGCCGGCTCGATCGCCAGCCGGGACGCGTTTCTCGTCGAGCAGCTGCGGAAAGCCGGTGCCGTCATCCTCGGCAAGACCAACCTCAGCGAGTGGGCCAACTTCCGCTCCTCGCGGTCGAGCAGCGGCTGGAGCAGTCGCGGAAGGCAGACTCGCAACCCGTACGCGCTCGACCGCAACCCATGTGGGTCGAGTTCCGGGTCGGGTGCCGCTGTCGCCGCCAGCCTCTGTGCGGCGGCGATTGGAACCGAGACGGATGGCTCGATCGTCTGCCCCTCCAACGCCAACTCACTGGTGGGCCTCAAGCCAACCCTTGGCCTCGTCAGCCGCTCCGGAATCATCCCCATTGCTCATAGCCAGGACACGGCTGGACCGATGGCCCGCACCGTTGCCGATGCGGCCGTCCTCCTCGGTGCCCTCACCGGAGTCGATCCGCGCGACCCTGCGACCAGCACCAGCCGTGGTGCCCAACCCGACTACTCCACGTTCCTCGATCCTGACGGACTGCGTGGGGCACGCCTCGGTGTCGTCCGCAACTATTTTGGCTTCGACCCGCGAGTCGACCGGCACATGGAGGAGGCCCTCGATGTCCTGCGTCGCCAGGGCGCGATCCTCATCGACCCCGTCCTCGATCCGACCAAGGGGGACTACCGCGACTCCGAGTACGAGGTCCTCCTCTACGAGTTCAAGGCCGACCTCAACCAGTATCTGCAAGGCCTCGGCGAGAAGGCCCCGGTTCGCTCTCTCGACGACGTCATCGCCTTCAACGAACGCCATCGCGATCGGGTCATGCCCTACTTCGGCCAGGAGACGATGGAGAAGGCGGCGGCCAAGGGGCCGCTCACCGATCCCGCCTACCGTCGCGCCCTCGCCAAGAACCACCGGCTGACCCGTCGCCTGGGGATCGACGCGATGATGCAGGCACACCGGCTCGATGCCCTCGTCGCTCCGACCGGCGGCCCCGCTTGGCTGACCGACCTCGTCAAGGGCGACCACTTCGGGGGAGGTTTCTCCTCTGCTGCCGCCGTCGCCGGCTATCCCCACCTCACCGTCCCGAATGGGTACATCCTGGGACTTCCGGTCGGGATCTCCTTCTATGGGCGTCGCTGGAGCGAAGGGCCGCTGATCCGGCTCGCCTTTGCCTATGAACAGGCAACCCGTCACCGTCGGCCTCCGACCTATCTTTCCACTCTCGCCCTCCCATGACACGAAACCCGGCCCCGCAGGAAGGGGCCGGGTCGAGTTGTGCCAGGATGGCAGA
>JBMUAP010000500.1:0-2921 GCA_049454155.1 Blastocatellia bacterium | reverse complement strand
CACCGAGAAGAAGATAGAACCCCTTGAAGTTCATCAACGCCGTGAGTAGTTACGGTACGGATTTGGGGCGGAGGGACAGGACGCTCCCTCCGCCCGGGTCTGTCGACTGGAAGAGGACGCAGAAGCTCGTCCACGTCCTCTTCAGGAGAAAAGATCACTCTTCGCGTTGCCACCAGACGTGCGTCAACTTGTTGACCCGCGAGAAGACGTAGTGGACCTCACCGTGAAACGCGCTCTCGAGGGCGCGTCCGAGCCGTTGCGCGAGGTTCTCCGTCGTCGTTTTGACGGTGGTCCGGCCCTCCTCATCGGTCTCGATCTCCATGATACGGGCAAGGGGGTTGTTCTCCCCGGCACGTTCGGCTTCGTTGTGGAGCAGCCGGAGGAGATCATCGCGATGGTTCATCAGAAACTGACCTTCGAGATGAAGGTAGCCCCCGGCGATCCCGCTCTTCTCCGCACGACACGCAGGACAGACGAGGGAAGTTGCCCCTTCGAGGAGAGGGGGGACGGTCGGCTGTGTCCATCGACGATGTCGATAGACGTTGCCGCACTCCGGACAGACGGCAGGTTCCGGGGGAGCGTGAAAGCCGCGTTGTCGCCCTTCCCGATTGGTGATCTGCCGATCAGGGGGGATGTGGGGGATTTGCATTCGGGATGTCATGGAGCACCTCCTCAAAGGTAGAGATGGAGAGACGATCAGCGGGGACGGTGCCCGCTGGTTCAAGTCTCGGAGACCGTCTCCTCCGGTATCCGGACGATCAGCACTGAACAAGGGGCATGGGCGGCGACCGATTGCGAGACGGATCCGAGGAGGAAGCGCTTGTAGCCCCGGTATCCGTGAGAGCCGAGCACGATCCAATCGGCCCCCCAGCGGTGCGCCTCCTCGACGATCGCCTCTCGCGGGGGCGCAAAGAGAAACTCCCCCTCCACCGACGGAGGGCTGGCCGCATTGGCAAGCTGGGAGAGCGCTTTCCGCAACTGCTCAACCGCCTCTTCGACTACTCGCTTGGCCCGTTCCCGGGTCGCCTGCTCCAACTCTTCATAAAATTGGCGGGGCAGCGTCCCGAACTCGGCGCTCGGGAAGAAGGGCATCTCCGCGGCGGAGATGACCCGGATCTCACTTGCCGCCGGCCAGGGGATCCGGGCAACTTCTGCGAGAGCCCGCTGGCCATATTCCGACCCATCGATCGCAACCAAGATCTTCACGGTGCTCCTCCCCTGGCGATGGCATCCCTACGCCCCGCTCCACGGCGCTACTGCCGGCTGACCCTCACCGCCCCCTCGCATCACCACTTGGCCTGAAAGAGAATGAGCGGCACCATTGGTAATGCAACCGCTATGCCTCACTTGACGGGCAGGGCGGAGGAGGAGATGGCCCTCTCAGGGGGCGTTTGGCCGGGCCTCTCCCCGATTCCCGCATTGGCGGAGACCACACGTGGGCGGTTTTTCCCACCACCTGGGGAAGTTTCCTCCTTCTCTCTGCCGAGATGAGCCCCGGAGATGAGAAGATCATCGCCTGAAAAGGTTGCCCTTCGGGGCAGGACGGGCTATGATCTGGGGCATTCAATTGACAAAGACACCCGAGCTTGCCCCGCGTGAGCGACTCGCCGCCCCTCTCCCTGCTGGATTGGAGAGAAGGAGCGCGGATGATGGATCGTTTGCGCCCCTGCCCCCCTGCTGGACGAGGGTGAGCCACATCGAAACAACCCGTGGGAGGAGAATGGAACACAAGAGACGGAAGGAACGACGTTGTTACTCGTGGGAGAGCCGGATTGGTATGGTAGCGCTCCTCCTCTGCCTGACAGCTCCCCTCATCGCCTCCACCCCACCGGCGATCGAACTGCCAGCCCAGATCATCGAGGCCGCAGCACGCCAGAATGGGGAGCTGCGAACGGCGCTTCGCTGGAGTTTTGGCGGACGACGGCAGAAGGGCTGGGACCTCTATCTCGCCCTCATCCAGCAGCTGATTGGAAGCCAAGCCGTGCCGGAGAGCCCAGCTTTCGCCAAGGCAGTCGCCCAGTGGCAGGAGCAGGTAGGACTGCCCGTGACGGGCCGGCTGGAAGAGAAGACGTGGTCGGCGATGGTCTCGACCTTTCAGGCGCGTCGCCCGACGGGGCAGCGGCGTGGTGGGAAGACCGATCTCGTTCTTGCCCCTCCTGACGACTTCTTCGACCGCTCGCGCCCACTCTCACTCCGGTTCGTTGACCGTCACGCGTATGACGCCTATCAGCGGATGTGCGAAGCGGCCCGGGAAGCGCTCGGCGAGGAGGCCCTTTCGGCCCAGGGTCTAAAGATCGTCTCGGCCTATCGCAGCCCGAGCTACCAGGCCGCCCTTCGCCGTCGCTCTCCCAGGGCAGGTCGGGCCACCCTTGCCGTCAATAGCCCCCACTTTACTGGCCGCGCCCTCGACCTCTTCGTCGGGGGCGACCCGGTCAGCACCGCCGAATGGAATCGACGCCGCCAGGTCGACACGCCCCTCTACCGCTGGATGGCCCAGCACGCCCATCAATTCGGCTTTGTCCCCTACTTCTACGAACCGTGGCACTGGGAATATCGTGGAGAGGAGTCCCCGGCTCATCCCCCTCAGCCCGTCAAGGCCGAGACTCCCTGAACTCCGTCACACCCGCTCCCCCGCTCGCCCCACAGCTTCGTGGAACGAGGATTGCCTCTCATTCCTGACGAAGGGAGACCGGCGATGACAAGATCTGACCAACCGAGAGAGGAGAGGTCCTCAGGAAGGTCTGGGGAGAGACCTCACAGGGTCCGAGCTGGCGAACCAGGGCTCAGCCGAGGTCTTGCTGGTCTCCTCTTGTTCTTCGTCTTGGTGGCGCTGGGGATCGGAGGGCAGCAGATCAGGGCACAGGAGAGCCGGCCAACACCTGACCCACAGGAGTTGGCCTTGCCCCCACTGACGATGCTGG
>JBMUAP010000499.1:0-2924 GCA_049454155.1 Blastocatellia bacterium | reverse complement strand
GCGCCGCCGCGACCAGCGCTGCCGCTTCGCGCGGGTTGGTCGCCGCCTCGTAGAGCCCCTCCCTGACGGGGCGGTAGAAGGCCCCATCCTCGCGGCCTTCGCGCTTCGCCGAGGGGAGAACCACCAGACGGTCCCCGTACCACTGGCGATTGGAGAAGGCGATGAGGCTCTCGTGGCGGGATTGGGAGTGCCAGCGCAGACGGTGGGGAGTGGAGGCGCGAATGGAGGGCAGGTCGAGCAGGCTCTCGCCCTCCCCGCCCTCTTCCCCGCTCGCCGTCAGAAAGGAGGAGGGGGGCAGTTGCAGCGGGTCACCGACGACGACGAGCTGCTCTCCGCGGACGACTGCGCCGAGCGCCTCCTCGGGGCGCAGGCGCGAAGCCTCGTCGAGAATGACCAGATCGAAGCGGCCCAGCGAGGGCGGCAGGCAGGGGGCGACGAGGTAGGGGCTGGTCAAGACGCACGGCATGAGGGCCGTCAAGGCGCGTCCCGCCCGCTCAAAGACTTGGCGAATCGGCAGCCCCGGAGAGTCAGTGGCAGCGAGCCCCTCGAGCAGGCCCAGTTCCGTGCGCGAGCGGAGCGGCCCCTGGGCGATTCCCGCGGGCACAGGCCGCCGGTCGACCTGCCAGGCAATCTCTCCGCGGGTCTGCTCCTCGACCCGTTGATCGAGCGCGACATACTGGCGGCGGGCTTCGTCATACTCCATCCCGTGAAACCGTTCGAGGAGGGGATGTTGGCGGTAGGCCTCGCGGAGGAGGCTTTCGAGATGGATCGCCCGGACCGCGGTGGGGAGGTGCCGGGGGGAGATCTCGCCGGCCTCGATCGAGGCGACGAGCGGGGCAAGGCCAAGGTCGAGCAGGGTCTGGCGGGCCCTGCGCCCTCCCAGCCAGAGCGGGAGCTGGTCCCAGGCAGCAAGCGCCCGCTCTGCGCGCTTGCGGATGCGCCGCAGATCGAGCTGGCTGCCGGTCGCCCCCTCGCGCGGAAACCAGCTCCCCTCCTCCAACTGGGCCAGCTCGATGAAGCGGGCCTTGGCCTTGCGATAGTCGATGAAGTCAGCCCGGATCGTCGAGATCAATGCGCGCAGGGCGCGCCGCCGGTCGTCGATCGCCGGCGTCAAGAGCCATTGCTGCAACGGGACGGGAATGGCCGACTGCTCGGTGACTTGGCTGACCAGGTCGGCGGCGGCCCGCCAACGGAGCAGCTCGGCGGTGACGGGCGGGGGCCCCTCCCCGGGCAGCCCCAGCACGCGCAGGTCGGTGGCGATCGCCGCCTCCAGTTCAAGCAGGGACCGCCAATCCTGGAACGATCCGAGCAGCGATCCGATTGGCTCGGCGAAGTGGCCATAGCCCGCCTCCTCCAGATCATCGAGGACCACCTGGATCTGAAAGGCGGAGTCGCGCATCTGTTGGGCCAGGTAGGTCAGATCGGAGGTCGACTCCTGCTGGAGCGCCAATGGCAGGCGCGGCAGCGCCTCGACCAGGCGTTCGAGATGGCGCTGGAACTGGACCGCCTCCTCCCCGGCCCCCATCCGTTGGAGCGCGCGCAACTGCGGGGTGGGCAGGCGCAGAAGTGCCGCCGCAATCTGGACCGCAGCGATGCTGCCAATCCCCAAGTCCGCGCGGGCCTCTTCCCACCATTCAACCAGGGAGAGCAGCTCCTCGAAAGGGGTCTCGATCCCCACGAAGAGCCCGCCGAAGGTCTCACGGTACTCCCGATTCTCCACGAAGTTGACCAGCGAGTCGTGGTAGTGGAGAAGCTGTCGATAGTCCCGCACCAAGCGCTGTCGCGTCGGCCGCCGCGGCGATCGGGCCATGACCCGCCAATCGTGCCGGGCCCGCCGGTAGCTGCGCGAGGTAAATCCGGGCAGCTCCAACTCGGCGCAACTGCGTGCATGTCGCTCGATCTCGTCGAGGGAGGGCGCCAGCGTCAGATCGAGCCGCTCTCCGAGCTCGGCCGCCATCGCCCGCAGCGCGAGGGCCTCGTCGCAGGCCCGCGTCAGCGTTGCCCTGAAGCCGGGCTCTTCGAGCCGGGGACCGCGCAGAGGCAACGACGCGAGCGGGACGCGGGCGCAGAGGAGCACAGCGCGCAGGACAACCTGCGCCGTTGCCAGATCGAAGGAGAGGGACTGGCCGAAGTGCTGGGCGAAGTCGTGGAAGAGCCGCACCGCGCGGTCGAGATCTTCGGCGAGGCTGCGCAGCCAGCCAGCGCTGGCCCGCAGCTCCCCGATTGTCTTCTCGTCAAGATCCATCCGTCGGATCTGCCGACAGGCGTCGATGAGGTGCTGGAGCTGGCGGCCCTCCAGATCGGGCCCCTGTTCAAGGAAGGGGCGGAGAGCTCTCGCCCGCTGTTGGTGGTCGCGACAGCGGGCCTCGAGCCGGGCGAGCGTCGCGCGCCGGCCCGGTGCGAGGAGGCTCGGCAGAAGGGCCCGATCGACGGTCGGGGCCACGTCGGGGATCTGCCCGTCCAAGCTCAGCAAGTGGGTAATCTGCTCCTCGGTCGCCTCGAAGGCGACGCGGTGAATCACCCGAAAGAGATCGATCTCACTCTCGATCCGCAGCGCTGCGGCAACGATCGCATCGAGGGACTGCCGGAGCTGCCACTCCTCCTCCAACGTCAAGGCTTGGTTCTCGACCCCTTGCCAGGGATGGGCACCGGGGTGGGAGCGCTCCACCATCTCGGTCAGATACTGCCCGTAGAGATCCGCTGCCTCTCCGATCGCCTCGACCTCTTCCGGTGTCAACCGTGCGGCCTGTGGCAGTTCGATCGTGCCCGAGAGCTCGAAGGGGAGGGTGCCCTCTTGGGAAAGCCGCTCCCGCTCGCCGATCAGCTCAGCGAGGGTCAGCCCAGCAGCTCCGCACGGCTGGGCGAGGACGCGGCGCAGCTCCGTCAATTGCCGCTGGAACCCGTCACGCCGGGAGCGCAGCAGG
>JBMUAP010000498.1:0-2906 GCA_049454155.1 Blastocatellia bacterium | reverse complement strand
TGCGCCTCTCCTTCTGAGAGGCGCCGGGGAAGAGCGGATCTTGGTCCTCCGCGACCATCGTCCGTTCAGGCAAAGGAGACGTATGACAACCCTCTCTCTGGTCGGAGTTCCGTGGGACCAGCAGTCGTCCCTGCACCGTGGCGCAGCGGAAGCTCCCCCGTTGGTCCGGCAAGCCCTGCACGCAGAATCTTCCAACAGCTGGTGCGAGAATGGAATCGATTTGGCGACGATCCAGATGATCGACCAAGGGGACCTCTCCCTTGTCGGGGAGACCTCGGCAGTGCTTGGGACGATCGAGGAGGCCATCGCCAAGGAGCTCGCGCAGGGCCATCGGGTCCTCTCGCTCGGCGGGGACCACGCGGTCACCTACCCCATCCTGCGAGCCTATGCCAAACACTACCCGGACCTGAGCCTCCTCCACATCGATGCTCACCCGGATATCTACGACGACTTTGAAGGAAACCGCTATTCGCACGCCTGCCCTTTTGCGCGGATCATGGAGGAGGGGCTGGTCAAGCGGCTTGTCCAGATTGGCATTCGGACGATGACGGCGCATCAGCGAGCCCAGGTCGAGCGGTTCGGTGTCGAAGTCTTCGAGATGAAGGACTGGCGGGATGACCAGCCGCTCGACTTTGACTCTCCGCTCTACCTCTCGTTCGATGTCGATGGGCTCGACCCGGCCTTTGCTCCCGGGGTCTCTCACCCAGAACCGGGAGGATTGAGCACCCGGCAAGCGCTCTCCGTCATCCAGCGGATCAGCAGTCCGATCGTCGGAGCGGATCTCGTCGAATACAACCCGCGGATGGACCCAAGCCGCATCACGGCCCGGGTTTGTGCCAAACTGCTCAAAGAGATCGCCGCGCAGATGTCGACCCACTGAAGGTTGGAAGCGGGAAACGGATTGCATTCCTCGGCAAACTTGTTTACCTTCATCCCCGCTGGAATGCTGGTTCTATTTACACCGAGTTCGACAGACACACGGGTATGGTCAAGCAGGAACGGTCCCCTCCGCTCAGGAAGGGAGCATCCGCGTCAGATCTTCCCAGCAAAGACCGACGGGAACCAACCAACCCACCCAGACCGAGAGACGGGATCACCATGACGAAGGAGAAATCGAAATCCATGATGTGGGCACTCTTTGCATTTGGAGCAGTCTTATCGTGGGGAGTGTATGGAGCACTCCTGCACCAGGGGCAGGCCAAGTTGGGGAGTCCCCTCCGGGCCCTGCTCTGCGTCGGAGTCGCCTATTTCCTGATCGGGGTGATCGTCCCGGTGGCAGGATTGGCCTCCCAGAACCAGCTGTCGCCCGAGGGCTTCGGAATGTCCGGCACAATGCTCGCGACCTTTGCTGGTGCGTTGGGAGCGACGGGAGCGGCTTGCATCATCTGGGCTTTCAAATCCGGGGGGCTGCCGACCTATGTCATGCCCATCGTCTTTGGCGGAGCCCCGGTAGTCAATGTGTTGGTGACGATGATCCTTCATCCACCGAAGTCGTCGGTTCATCCGCTTCTTCTGGTCGGTTTTGTCCTGGTCGTCATTGGATCCAGCTTGGTCCTCTTCTTCCGGCCGCAATCATAAGTTCATTCGACGATCGAATGCGCGACGACCTTCACCGCACGCAGGGTAGGAGTGACAACATGAATCAGACCCGCCTCCGGTCATGGCTGACCGGTCTGGGGATGGCGTTGGCCATCCTCTTCTCTTTCGTTACTGGACAGGCTCAATCCACACAATCTGGGGCGACCCCGGAAGCGGCTCCCCCCTCGCCAGCCCCGCTCAAGGTGCCGGCGGGATTTCAGGTGGGAGTGTATGCCTCTGGAGTCACCAACGGTCGACTGATGGCGGTCAGTCCAGATGGAGTCCTCTACGTTGCCCGTCAATCGAAAGGCGATGTCGTCGCCCTGCCGGACCGCGACAAGGATGGACGCGCCGATGGGATGGAGGTGATCGCGACTGGACTGACCCGTCCGCACAGCGTCGCCTTTCGGGGAGGATACCTCTACATTGCCACCAACCCAGCGATCCTGCGGGTCAAGGTGAGCGAGGGAAAAGCGGCGGGTTCACCAGAGAAGGTGATCGATCTGCCCGTCTCGACGACTTCGCACTGGACGCGAACGATCGATTTTGGCCCTGACGGGAAGTTGTATGTCTCGATTGGTTCGTCCTGCAATTCGTGTGAAGAGGAAGATCCCCGGCGCACCGCGATCATGCGCTACAACGCAGATGGTAGCGGAGAGCGGTTCTTTGCCCGTGGGCTCCGCAACGCGCTCGGCTTCGATTGGGATCCGAAGACCGGCAAGCTGTGGGCCGTCGATATGGGACAGGAGAAGCTCGGGGAAGACCTCCCCCCCGACGAGATCAACCTCATCGAAGAGGGTAAGCATTACGGATTCCCCTACTATGTCGGGGAGAACATGCCCAATCCGGATCTGCCAGGAGCCAAAGGGTCGCTCAAAGCCGCTGATGCCACCCCGCCAGCCTTTGCGCTCCAGGCGCACCTCTCCCCGATCGGGTTGACCTTTTACGATGGCGACCAATTCCCGGCTCATTTCCGGACGATGTATGTCGCGCTCCACGGATCGGGCTCCGGGCGCAAGGAGAAGATCGGCCATAAGGTCGTCCGCGTAACGGTCCGTCAGGATCGCGTCGTCGGCTTCGATGACTTCGTCACTGGATTCCTGGCCGACGGACAGGTGCATGGACGTCCCGCGGGACTGGTGACGGGCCCGGACGGAGCGCTCTACATTTCGGATGACAACAAGGGATTCATCTACCGCGTCACGCACGCGCGGTAAGCCTGAGGAGATTCAGCGTGCAGAATCTGGCCACTTCCTTGAAACCGGCCTCGACGCGCAAACAGTATGACGCCATCATCATTGGCTCGGGCGCCTCTGGCGGCATGGCGG
>JBMUAP010000497.1:0-2953 GCA_049454155.1 Blastocatellia bacterium | reverse complement strand
CCCGCTCCACCCGACGCTGGAGTCGGTCCTCGGCCTGCGCCCTGAGTTTGCCGACGCGTTTCGGTTGGCCCTTCCCGGGCTGGCCGAGGCCTGGGTCGTCGAGAACACGGCGGAGGCGATCGGCTTGACGTTTGGGCCTGGCCTGCCCTCAAGGGGCGAGGGGGGGAGTCCGCCGGTACGGATGTCTGTCTCGCGAACGGGGGAACGCATCCTGGCGGGCCGGCTCATCACGGGTGGGAGTCAGGTTGAGAGCACGCTCGGCGTGCTGCAACTGAAACGGGAGATCCAAGAGATCACGGCGCGGCTCTCGGAGACGGAGCTGGAAGCGTCTGGCGTCGGAGAGGAGGTCGCCCTCCTCGAAGCGCAAGCGGCTCGCCTGGATGGAGAGGCGCGACGCCTCGACGCCGAACTTCGTGAGATTGACAAGCGAGGGGCGGTGCTTCGCGAGCAGTTGCAACAGCATGACCGCGAACGGGAGCGGACCGCCGCTCACATTCGGGTCGTCGAACAGGAGATGACGCAGGCGGAGGCGGAGCGAAGCGAGGTCGAGGGGCGACTGGCTCACGCCAGTTCCGAGCTGGCCCTCGCCGAGCAGGTGCGGGATGAGCTGACCGCCCGGTTGACAGAAGCGCAGGAAGCGGTCGCCCTCTGTCGACGGCAAGCCGAGGACAGGTCCCAGGGGCTCTCCCAGCGTCGCGCCGAATTTGCTGCCCGCACCGAACGCCGACGAGGCCTGCTCCAAGACCTGCGCCGCCTCGAAAACGAGACCGAACAGGTCGAGACGCGCCTCTCCAAACTCGAGTTTGAGTTGATCGAACTTCGTGAGACGGTCGAGCAGATTGGCCTCTCTCTCGAGAGCGGGAGACTGCAAGAAGAGGAACTTTCGGCGCGACAGAGATCGATGTCGGAGCGTCTCGCCGAACGAACACAACAACTCGCCATGGCACGGGAGCAGCTCGAGACGATCGAGCTGACGCTGCGGACCGTTCGCGATCAAGCCGCTCAGGGCCGCGAAGCGAGGGCCGAACAGCAGATTGAGCTGGCCCGATTGACCAGCCACCAGGAACATCTCGTCCAGACCTGCCAAGCGGAACTCGGCGAGGATCTCGGCTCGATTTGCGAGCGGTTGTCGCAACTTTCCCCGGAGGAACCGCTTCCCATCAGACCTCCTTCTTCCGATGAGCCAAGCGATGAAGAGGACGTAGCCGAGCCAGTCTCCGACGACCTCCTCTTCTGGACCATCCCGCCAGACTTCGACTTGATGGCCGCCAAGGCTCGCCTGACCGAGGTGGCGGCGCGCATCGAGGCGCTCGGTCCGATCAATATGATGGCACTTGATGAACTGACCGAGATCGAGAGCCGGTTCGATTTCTTGTCGACACAGAAGAACGATCTGGAACAGGCCATTCTCGATACCCAAGCGGCTATCGCCGAGATCCGCAAGCGATCGAAGGAGCGGTTCCTCGAAGCCTTTACCCAGATCAATGAGAATTTCAAAGAGATGTTCCGCGAACTCTTTGGAGGTGGTCACGGGGAGATGCGGCTGATCGACGAGTCGGATGTTCTTGAATCAGGCATTGAGATCATCGCGCAGCCACCTGGGAAGCGGCTCCAGAATGTTCTGCTCCTCTCAGGGGGGGAGAAGGCCATGGCGGCCCTCTCCCTGGTGATGGCAATCTTCAAGTACCGGCCCAGCCCGTTCTGCCTCCTCGACGAGGTCGACGCGCCCCTCGATGAGATGAACATTGGCCGTTTCAGTGACAAGGTGGTTGAGATGAGCCACCAGACACAGTTCATGATCATTACGCACAGCAAGCGGACGATGGAGGCCGCGAGAACACTCTACGGGGTAACCATGGAAGATCCCGGGGTCTCACGCCTCCTCTCGGTCAAACTCTCGTGACCGGGTTGTTACCGATTGGACTCCGTTGTCTCGCTTGACAAGCGATGGGGAACCCGCTAGGATTCATCCCTTGTTGGGAGGTCGTCTAATGGTAAGACTGCGGACTCTGGATCCGCCTATCGGGGTTCGACTCCCTGCCTCCCAGTCACTCATTACAATTTACTATGACTTGAACAAGCTTGGTACTTTGCCCAAGTCTTGTTTGGTCCATCCACGTTCAGAGCGAGCCTTTCCTACCCAATAGTCAGCGTTATGGCAAATTCCCGAAAACAGCAACCAAGTCGATCGAAAGCGGCGCGTGGAGCCAATGCCAAGGCCCGTCAAGAGACCCGCAAGAAGAAGTCTTCCCCCCAACGAACGGTATTGCTCGTAATCTTGGCTGCCGTGGTCGTCGGGATGGTCTACTGGTGGTGGCCCTTCCCCACAGGCAGTGATGGGCCTGGCGTGACGACCCCTTCCGGCTTGCGGTATGTCGATGAGGTGGTGGGTACTGGTGATTCCCCTTCGGCGGGAAAGAAGGTGCGCGTCCATTACACCGGCACGCTGACCGATGGAACAAAGTTCGACAGCTCCGTTGACCGTGGCACCCCCTTTGAGTTTGTGATTGGTGTGGGTCAGGTCATTAAAGGCTGGGACGAAGGGGTCATGTCGATGCGGGTTGGGGGAAAGCGCAAGTTGATCATCCCGCCAGCACTTGGATATGGCCCCTCCGGGACAGGAAAAATTCCGCCCAACTCGACCCTCAATTTCGATGTCGAGTTGCTGGGCGTCGAGTAGATCTCAAAAAAATGGAAAATGGAAAATGGAGAATGGAGAATGATTTGAAAGAAATAGTTCCCCGCCTCAACGAGATTGGAGCAGATACAAGTCCTGCTGGGTGTGCGGGCCTGCAGCCTGCTTAGTCCTCCCTCAGCCTGCTCCCACAGATCAGGGGGGCCCCTGTGGTTGCCTCAATTCTCCATTCTCAATTCTCCATTCTCAATTCTCCATTTACCCCATTCTCCATTCTCCATTTACCCCATTCTCCATTCTCCATTTTCCATTCTAGTT
>JBMUAP010000496.1:0-2954 GCA_049454155.1 Blastocatellia bacterium | reverse complement strand
GTCGGCGCGATCGAAGACAGCTTGTCAGATCCCAACGTCATCTTTGTCGGGATGGGCGAGACCCCGATTCGCGGGAATGTCTCGCACGGGGACGGGGTCTACCGATCGGGAGACGCCGGGCGGACCTGGAAGCGCGTGGGTCTGGAGAACTCGCGACACATTGGTCGGGTGCGCATCCATCCACGCAATCCCGATCTGGTCTATGTCGCCGCCCTCGGCCATATCTTTGGTCCGCACGAGGAGCGAGGCGTCTATCGAACCCGGGATGGGGGCAAGACGTGGGAGCGCATTCTCTACAAGAGTGATCGGGCCGGCGCGGTCGACCTCGTCTTTGACCCGACCAATCCCAATGTGCTCTACGCCTCTTTCTGGGAGGTGAAGCGGACCCCGTACAGTCTGGAGAGTGGTGGGCCAGACAGTGGGCTCTACAAATCGACGGATGGTGGCGACACCTGGACCGAGATCTCCCGTCGCCCCGGCCTGCCGAAGGGGCTGTTGGGCAAGATCGGAGTGGCCGTCTCCCCAGCCAATCCAGACCGGGTCTGGGCACTCATCGAGGCGGATGACGGCGGCGTCTTCCGTTCCGACAATGCCGGAGCGACGTGGACTCGCGTCAATGAGAGCCGGAATCTGCGTCAGCGGGCCTGGTACTACACCCATATCTACGCGGACCCAGTCAGTGCCGACACGGTCTATGTCCTCAATGTCGCCTTCTACAAGTCGGTCGATGGCGGGAGGACCTACACGACGGTCGACGTCCCGCACAGTGACAACCACGATCTCTGGATCGCACCGAACGATCCATTGCGGATGATCAACGCGAATGACGGCGGTGCCAACGTCACCTTCAATGGCGGGAAGACCTGGAGCGAACAGGATCAGGCGACCGCTCAGTTCTACCGCGTCTCGCTCGACCAGGACTTTCCCTACCACATCTACGGTGCACAACAGGACAATTCGACCGTCAAGATCGTCAGTCGGACGACCGAGGCTGGTATCACGATCCGCGATTGGGAGCCGACTGCGGGGAGCGAGTCCGGCTGGGTTCAACCGCACCCCAAGGATTCACAGATCGTTTTTGGTGGAAACTATGGCGGGTATCTGACCCGGCTCGACCATCGAACCGGGCAGGAGCGGGACATCAATGTCTGGCCGGACAACCCAATGGGCTGGGGAGCGGAGGGCATGAAGTACCGGTTCCAGTGGAACTTCCCGATCCTCTTCTCGCCACACGATTCCAATGTGCTCTATACGGCCGGCAATCGACTCTTCCGCACGACCAATGAAGGGCAGACGTGGGTTCCGATCAGTCCGGACCTGACCCGCAACGAGAAGAGCAAGCTCGGCCCTTCCGGGGGACCGATCACCAAGGACAACACCAGCGTCGAGTACTACTGCACGATCTTCACCGTGGCTGAATCGCCGGTCCGCGCAGGGGTGATCTGGGCGGGGTCGGACGATGGGCTGGTGCACGTCACCCGCAACGGTGGGGGCAACTGGGAGAATGTCACGGGCAATCTTCCCGGACTGCCCGAGTGGATTCAGATCAATTCGATCGAGGCCTCCCCCTTCGACCCGGGCACGGCCTATGTTGCGGCGACGATGTACAAGTCGGATGACTTCCGCCCCTATCTCTACAAGACTGCCGATTACGGGAAGACGTGGAAGAAGATCGTCACGGGCCTTCCCGAGAACAGCTTTACCCGCGTCATCCGCGAAGATCCCAACCGGCGCGGGTTGCTCTATGCTGGGACCGAGACGGGGATGCACGTCTCCTTCAACGACGGGGACAGTTGGCAGTCGTTGCAGCTCAACCTGCCAGTGGTGCCGATTACCGACTTGGCGATTCACGGGCGGGAGAAGGATCTCGTCGTGGCAACGCAGGGGCGCAGCTTCTGGATTCTCGATGATCTGTCCGTTCTCCATCAGTGGAAAGACGAGCTGGCCGCCGCCGAGGTCCACCTCTTCAAGCCAGAGGACGCGATTCGGATGCCGGGACGAGGTTTTCGCCCCCCTTCCACCGCGACGATCGGCCAGAATCCGCCGGCTGGTGCGGTGATCTGGTACCACCTCAAGGAGACTCCCAAGGGAGAGGTCAAGCTGGAGATTCTCGACCGTGCCGGGAAGGTGATTCGCACCTTCAGCAGCCGGGCTGCCGCTGAGGAGGCGGGAGTCGCTGGCCGTTTTGGCGGGGGCGGACCGACGCGGCTTGCCACCGAACCGGGCCTCAACCGGTTCACCTGGGATCTTCGCTATCCGGACGCCAGCCGCTTCCCGGGCATGATCCTCTGGGCCGGGATGACGAGCGGACCGAAGGCTGTTCCTGGAACCTATCAGGCACGCCTGACGGTCGACTCGAAGACCCTCACCGAGACTTTTGTCGTCAAGGCCGATCCGCGCATCCCCACCACCGCGCAGGACTTTCAGCAACAGTTCGACCTGCTGCTCAAGATTCGCGATAAGCTGACGGAGACCCACGACAAGATCGTCGCCATCCGCGATGTCCGCCGGCAGATCAACGACTATGCCGATCGTGTCCGCTCCCAGCCATCGGCCAAACCGATCGTCGAGGCGGCGAAGGCGTTGAGCGGGAAACTGACGGCGGTCGAGGAGGAACTTTACCAGACGAAGAACCAGAGCAGTCAGGACCCCCTCAACTACCCGATTCGACTCAACAACAAGTTGGCGGCGTTGGCGGGTTCGATCGCTGGGCCGGATGCACGGCCGACCGACCAGCAGCTGGCCGTCTATGAGGATCTGGTCACCCGCATCAATGCCCAGCTAGCCAGCTTACAGCAGATCATGACCACCGATCTCCCAGCCTTCAACAAGCTGGTTCGGGATCAGAACATTCCGGCAATAATCGTCAAATCGGCTGACAAGTAGGGCGCTTCGTGGAACGGCCGGAGCGGGGGAGAAAGATGCTCCCCTGCTCCGGCCCTTCTTTTGTTCGA
>JBMUAP010000495.1:0-2959 GCA_049454155.1 Blastocatellia bacterium | reverse complement strand
CCGGCGGATTGCTCAGATAAAGGACCGGATCGGCGCCCTGGTGAAACTTGACGCCTTGGTAACGTGAGGGAAGAAAGCCGCTGCCCCAGAGGCGATCGTAGAGCGGCTGGTCCCCGCCCGTCTTTCCGACCGAGACCATGACGAGAAAGGCGGGGAGGTCGGCGTTCTCACTCCCCAGCCCGTACGACAGCCACGCCCCGAGACTGGGGCGACCCGCCAGTTGGAATCCCGAGAGGGCGAAGGTGACGGCCGGATCGTGGTTGATCTGCTCGGTGTGCATCGAGCGGAGAAAGCTGAGCCGGTCGGCGATGCGGGCGGTATGCGGCAACAGCTCGCTGAGCCACGCCCCGGAGGCTCCGTGCTGGGCGAAGGAGAACTGCGAGGGGACGACGGGAAACTGCGACTGAAAGGCCGTCATTCCAGTCAGCCGTTGCCCTTGGCGGATCGATGGCGGCAGATCCTGTCCACGGTAGCGGGCGAGCCCCGGCTTGGGATCGAAGAGCTCCAGTTGGGACGGGCCTCCCGCCTGGAAGAGGTAGATGACCCGCTTGGCGGTCGGAGCAAAGTGGGGAATCCCCACATCTGTCGCGGCCAGTCCATCCCGGCCGAGCAGGCTCGCCAGCGCGGCGGTTCCCAGCCCCAGACTGGCGCGGCCCAGAAAATGGCGACGTGTCAGGCCGAGGCGCCACTCCTCGGTTGGACTGCTGGTCGGGTTGAGTCTCGGATCTCTACGCATTTCCTGCCTCCCTGGCGTCTTTTCTATCGGAGCGGCTACTGCCGCGTGATCGTCTCGTCGAGGTTGAGGAGCAGGCTCGCGACCATGGTTCGCGCCGCCAGTTCCACCGGTGAGAGGGACGAGTCACTCTGGCGCCGCCCCAGTGCCAGCAGCGCCCGGGCGTTCTCCGGGTGTTGGGTGAAGTAGCTGCGTTGGGATTCGAGGTAGGCGCTCAGCCGCTCTACCTCCGTGGGGCGAGGGAACCGCGACGTCGCCTCGCGAAAGGCCCAGCGGAGCTGGTCCGTCGCCTGTCGTCCGCCCTCGCGGAGCGAGCGTTCGGCGAGGAGTCGGGCAGCCTCGACATAGGTGACGTCGTTCATCAGGTTGAGCGACTGGAGCGGGGTGTTGGTGCGGCTCTCGCGGACCGTGCAGAACTCCCGGGCGGAGGCGTCGAAGACCTGCATCGTTGGGGCGAGGACGGTCCGCTTCCAGTAGGTGTAGAGGCTCCGTCGCCAGAGTCCTTCTCCTGTCTCGGGGGTGTAGCCGGTGAGGCTCGAGAAGGCCATGTCCTTGTAGAGGCCCTCCGGCTGATAGGGTTTGACGGAAGGGCCGCCGAGGCGTTCGACGAGCAGGCCGGCGACCGCCAGTGCCTGGTCGCGAATCATCTCTGCGGGGAGGCGCAGCCGCGAGCTTCTTGCCAGCAGCCGATTCTCCGGGTCCCGCTGCAGCCCTTCGGCCGGGATGGCCGCGGATTGGCGGTAGGTCGCGCTCAGCACCAGCAGACGGATCAGCCCCTTGGTGTCCCAGCGTGCGGGGGAGTCCCCCACCCCGTCGCGGAAGGTCGTTGCCAGCCAATCGAGCAGCGCAGGGTGGGTTGGACGCTCGCCCTGCGAGCCGAAGTCCTCGACCGTTCGGACCAGCCCCGCGCCGAAGATCATCTGCCAGAAGCGGTTGACGGCGACCCGCGCGGTCAGCGGATGGTCGTCCCGTGTCAGCCACCGGGCGAGCCCGAGTCGATTGTTCGGCTCGTTCTGCAGGAGCGGCGGCAGCACGGCCGGAACGCCGCGCTCGACGGGCTCACCGCGCAGGTTGTACTGGCCACGGCGGAGAATCCACGTCGGCTTGGCCTCGGCCATCTCCTCCATCACCATGAGGGTCGGGAAGCTGTCGACCAACTCCTGATAAGCCTCTTCCCGCTCTCCCAGCCGACGCAGGGCCTCCTGCAATCTTGGCTTCGCGCCGAGAGACCGATAGGCGTCGCGCAGTTTGAGCGCCTGGGCGCGGGTCCGCTTCTCCGCCGGCAAGGCGGCGATCTTCGGGAGTGGATCGCCGCAGCTGAGGATCGCCCGCTCCTCCTCGCGCAGGAGGCCACGGTAGAGCCGCAGCTCCGCCAGCCCGCCGTGGAAGCGCATCGCCGCTCCCCCGCCGCCGCCAATCCGCAGGGGCGTGTTGGGCTCGCCCCAGTAGAGGTGAAGGTTTGGCTGCGGCTGCTTCATCCGCTGTTCGACCCCGTCGACAAAGATCCGGATGCGGTCTTCGTACTGTCGGAAGCCATCGAACTCGACGAGGACGTGGTACCAGCGATCCGGGGTCAGTCGATCGACCGTCTCGCCGCGAAAGCCGTCGTAGTTCCACTCCCGAACCATGTGGAAATGGAGCCGGCCATCGACGAAGAAGAGCCCGAGGCCCCGTTGGCGGGGGAGTCCGTTCTCGGTCTCCTCGACCTGGTCGCTCATCTTGGTGAGAATCGCCCCGGCGTTCGGCCCGTCCGGAGCCATCCAGACGGAGATCGTGAAGCGTTCCCGATAGTCGAGGCTGGTCGATTTATAGCGGAGATCGGCAACTCGTCCGGCGTTGTAGGTCAGCGACCCGTCGAAGCGAACTCCCTCGCCGGTGGGTGCCTCGATCGAGGTCGGGCCGTGTGGGCCCGCTCCACGAAAGCCCGGCAGGCCGTCTTCGTCGACGCCCGTCGGCTCCGGTTCATCCTTCTTTTTGGGTCTGGGCATCCGCTGGTGGTGCGGTCTGGGTGAGGGGTGAAGGGTCGCCTCGCCGCCGCCGGCCAGTCGATGGTGGAGGAGGAGGCCCCGTTCGGGAAACCATTGGTGAGGTCCTTCCCCCCGCGCGATCTTCTCTTCCCATCCTTGTGGGCGGGATCCCTCCCGTTGGATGGCTCTCTCGACCTTCTGCTCTGCTTGCTGACGGAGGGCCTCGTGTTGCCGTTGCCGGGCCTCTTGCTCCCGGGTG
>JBMUAP010000494.1:0-2975 GCA_049454155.1 Blastocatellia bacterium | reverse complement strand
GGAGAAGACCCTGTACTCCAGCTTGCGGGTCGGATGGGGCTCGGTCCACAACCCGTCAGCGCTGTCCCGAAAGAGCCAGTTGACCCCGAGCACGAACATCGTCCGCGGGGCGACAAAGACGGTATCGACCGTCAAGGGCTCCAGAAAGAATCGTTGTTCGGTGACCCCTTGCGGGGCAAATCGAGCATCGATGGCATAGGCATTCTCGGTCTTGCGCAGGGCGAGCGACCTTCCGCCGGTATGGCTCCAAGTCTGCCCATCGTAATGGTCGAGCGTCACGCCACGCCAGGAGAGGCGCTGCGCGGCCTCCCCACCCGGAAAGCGGACCCGAACGCGCATGACCACCTCGGGATTGAGCTTGATCTGCGCAACCTCGCCGAGCCGCACCTGTTCCGAGAAGCCCGACAAGGCCTCTGCCGCAAGGATCCCACCGCGGGGCGCCTGTCGCGAGAGCCGGGGCATCGTCAAAAAGATCGGCACCGCCAACGCAAAGATGGCCACCAGCAAGAGCGTCGCCAAGCTGCCGAGGGAGCGCCAGCGCGGCTCGAGGCTCCGCCCTGCCCCGCGCCGCCGGATTCTCCGGTAGCGCATCGGCCCCATTCCCCCCCCCCCAGCCACCGCGAGAGACCGGGCGGCGAAGGCCGACTTGGACCGGCTAAGCTCGAAGGCAATCAGCGTCAGAATCGCCATCATCAGGTAGGCGACCAGGACCAGCAGAAATGACGACTCGGCGACCATCCCTACCGCAAGCAGCAACTGCCCAAACGAGACGAGGTAGAGCCAGAGCCAATCCCCCGTCCGCTTGCGCTGGAGCAGCTTGAGTGCGCCCGCGAGGAGGATGAAGTGGATGATCACCTGCACTGGGGAGAGCCCGAGGAACCGCCACTCGATGATCACCACGGGAATCCACGCGAAGACCAGCCCGTTGGCCAGCCCTCTGGAGAGGGCCCATTTGATCACTCCCTCATCGATCAGCCACGCCGTGCCGAGCACGACCACAAAGAGCGCGATGGCGAGCGGATGGAGCTGCCGGGTCGCCACCATCGCGTAGAAGGCGGTCCCGAGCAACCCGTACGAGGCGAGATGAAAGAAGCGATCGAAGGTCATCCCCTCTCCTCCGCCGGAAAGAGCTGGTCCAGATCGAGCGGCGCCAGTGGCCATCGCCCGGACACCGAAGATGTCTCTGCCGACGTGACCAGCAGGACTGCTCCCTCCAAAGACGGAGAGGGACCCATCTGCTCTCCCCCCCACGACAAGGCCCGCGCTCGTGCCGCCCCGGGTCTGGCGCGGGGGAGACGGGCCAAGTGCTCGAGCAGGGCATCTTCGTGGGCGGCCCCCCGGCCAAACTCCGACTCCCAACCTTGCGTGACCAGCCGTACCTCGGAATCGGCGGCGATCAACGACTCGAGGAGGCTTGCCGCCAGCCCAATTGCCCGCTCATAGCGCTCCTCGGACGACTCATCCTCGAGGTCGAGCAGCAGCGTGACCTGCCAATCGTCCTCCCGCGTGAAGTCGCGCACCATCAACTGATCTGTTCGCGCAGTGGCCTTCCAGTCGATCGGCTGCTCCCGGTCTGTCTGCCGCGGCGGTCGAATCTGATAGAGATCGCTCCCTCTTCCCTTCGATCGGCTCTCTCGGCGGCCGAGGTCGAACGGCAGCGATCGCCCTGGGCCCGTCAACGGACGCGTCGCCGGCAGGATCACCAACTCGTGTGCTCCCGTCCGGAGCGACATCCGCCTCCAATGCTCGAGAAACCCGAACGGAAAGCGCGTCGCCAGCCGAACCCCCCGCCAAGCATAGACCCCACGACGTGCGAAGCGCCGGACAACCCGTACCCGCAGCTCCGTTCGGCGCGGCAACAATGGCACATAGACAAGATCGACGACCTCTTCCCGCTCCTCTCCGGGTGCCGACTCCAATGACGAGAGCAGCAACGAGACCGCTGGGAGGAACCAGCGCCGATTCTCGAGCACCAGATCGAGCGCGCCCCCCTCCCCCACCATCATCCGGTCTGGATGGCGCAGCGTCACCTCGACCCCTTGCAACACCCAGCGCGAGCCCAGCAGGGCGACAAATCCCGTCGCCAACAAGATCGAAAAGAGAAGATAGATCAGATTGTTGGCGCTCGTCAGCGACAGCACCGCCAAGAGAAGGAGGAGGGAGAGGAAGAGCAACCCGACCAGCGGAACGTGGACAACATACCCTGGGCGCAAGGCCCTCCGCTGCCCCCCCGCCGGACGCCAACGCCGCACGGCCCACGACCAAGGACGCCGATTTTCTGGATCAACTGGATCAATTGGATGTCGAGCCATGGCTGGCCTGCTTCCCTCTTCTGACCACCCGGCGCCGGGCGCGACCTGGTCAGAGCGGAACGGGGATCGACTGGACGATCCCGTCCAGAATCTCTTCGGCCTCGTCGAAGAACGCCTTCCTGTCGTGGCTGCGCTGCCCACGGTGCCCGTTGAGAGAGCGTGACGCCGCCAAGACCCGGTGGCCAAAGACCGGCAGAACCAGCCGCTTCAGATCATCCGCGATGCAATAGTCCCGCCCTTGGCTGAAGGCGAGCGCCTGCGCCGCCCGGTGGAGCGTGAGGGACCCTCGCGGGCTCACGCCCAGCGCGAGCTGGTCCGATTGCCGGGTCGCCTCGACGATCGTCATCAAGTAATCGACCAGAACCTCCTCGACCCGCACCTCGCGAACCCGCGCCTGCAGCTCGCGCAGATCCTCTGTCCGCAGGACTGGCACGACCTGCTCCAGTGGATGCTGCCGGGCCTGCTGCCGCAGAATCTCTTTCTCCTCTTGCCGCGACGGATAGCCCATCCGGATCCGCATCATGAAGCGGTCGAGCTGCGACTCCGGAAGAGGATAGGTCCCGAAATGCTCGATCGGATTCTGGGTCGCCAGGACCAGGAAGGGGCTCTGCAGATCATAGGTCCGCCCTTCGACCGTCACCCGGCCCTCGGCCATCGCCTCGA
>JBMUAP010000493.1:0-2983 GCA_049454155.1 Blastocatellia bacterium | reverse complement strand
CAGGTGAATCGCCACCGCCATGAGGATGAATCCGAGAAGGGAGCCGATCTGGCTATAGAGCAGAACGGGCCTTCGACCATACCGATCACTCAGGTCTCCCAGGATCGGCGAAGCGAGAAATTGACAGATCGAGTAGGTCGCAATCAGCAGCCCAATCGTCTGTGGCGTCGCCGCGTAGTTCCGCGCATAGTAGGGCAGCAGCGGCAGGATGATGCTGAACCCCAGCAGGTCGACAAAGACGACAATGAAGATGGGAACGAACCGTTTATCTTTGAGCATCCATCACACCCGCCAGTAGTCACCACGCCACGTCTGGATCGCCTTCTTGACCTCGGCTGGCTGCGCGAAGGACCCGTCGAGCACCTTACCGACCAACCCGGGCAGCTCCTCGTCCGACGCGAAGCGGAGGGCGATGATGAAGCGGAGCGGGATCTTCTCCGTCGCCTGCCGGGCCACCTCCGCCGGCAGAAGGCGCGCGAAGCGCAGATGCTCCTCCAGCCGGATCACCCGGTCCTGGACCTTCATCGCATAGACCCTCGTCAGAAACACCGTCACCAACAACACCAGCGTCAGGACCAGCCCCATCGCCGCCTCCCACCCTGGATGGCGCACGACCTGCACGACCGACCAGACCAAGAGCAGCAGCATCAATGGAGAGAGAAAGTAGTGAAAGGGCGCGTGATAACGAACGTGATTGGCATATGTCTGTTGCTGGGCCACGGAATCCTCCTCACTCAGAACGCTCGCTCAGACCGTCTGAGCCATTGCTTTACAGACCGCCGATGCCTCCCCCGCGCGCCCCTCCGCGCGCAGGTGGGGCCGTCGTCGGCAATTCGGGCGTGAAATCTTCCCCTGGGTTGATGAACTGATCCTCCTCGAAGTGGGACTGCCGGTCGTGGAGCTCCCGGTAGCGTCCCCCCAGCGCCATCAGCTCGGCGTGCGTCCCCCGTTCGACGATCTCACCCTCCTCCAAGACCAGGATCAGATCCGCACTGCGAATCGTCGAGAGCCGGTGCGCAATCACGAAGGTCGTTCGCCCCGTCCGCAAGGTGCGCAGCCCCTGCTGAATCATGGCCTCGCTCTCACTGTCGAGGCTCGAGGTCGCCTCATCCAGAATCAGGATCCGTGGATCGGCCAGCAGCGCCCGCGCAATCGCGATCCGCTGCCGCTGCCCGCCCGAGAGCTTGACGCCCCGCTCACCAACGATCGTCTCATACCCCTTCTCGAACCCCAGAATGAACTCCTCACAATAGGCCAATCGGGCCGCCTGCTCGATCTCTTCCCGCGTCGCCTGCGGCCGCGAGAAGCTGATGTTCTCTGCCACCGTCCCATCGAAGAGGAAGTTGTCCTGCAGGACTACCCCAAGCGCCGACCGATAATCGCGCAGCCGGATCGTCGATAAATCCCGGCCGTCCAGCAGAATGCGGCCCTCCTGCGGCTGGTTGAAGTTCAAGATCAGGCTGATCAGCGTGCTCTTTCCCGAGCCGCTCGAGCCGACCAGCGCCGTGGTCGTCCCCGCCGGGGCCCGCAGGTCAATCCCGCGCAGAACGGGCACGCCGGGCGTGTAGGCGAACTGGACCTGCTCGAAGATGATCTCTCCGCGGATCGTGCCGACTGCCTCGCGCTTCGCGTCCTCTTCATCCTCGGTCGGCATCGAGAGGATCTCCCGAATCCGATCGAGCCCGGCAAAGGCCTCGGTGATCTGGGTCCCGATCGCCGCAATCTCGATCACTGGCAAGGCCATCAGCCCCGTGAAGAAGATATACATGAAGAGGTCGCCGAGGGTCATCTCCCCCGCGACCACCGACGATCCCCCCACCAGGATCATGACCACCCCGATCGCTCCGACAATCACCGAGGAGAAGGCCGTCACGGCCGAGACCCCAATCATCGATCGCCGGATGTTGCGGAACAACCGGTGCGCTCCCCGCGCGAAGATCAGCTCCTCCCGCTTCTCTGCCGTATAGGCCTTGACGATCCGTATCCCCCCGAGCGACTCTCCCAGCCGCCCGGTGATCTCGCTGTGGATCTCTCCCCGCTCGCGGAAGATCGGACGCAACCGTTGGAACGCGACTCCCAGCACTCCCCCAAACGTCAACAACACCAGCAGGGTGACCGAGGTCAATTTCCAGTTGAGGTAGAACAGCACGCCCAACGCCAAGAACGCCGTCAAGAGGCTGCCCGTCAACTGGACCAGTCCGGTCCCGACCAGGTTCCGGATCCCCTCCGCATCGTTCATGATCCGGCTGATCAGCTTTCCCGTCTGCGTCGAGTCGAAATAGCGGATCGGCAGCCGCTCGATGTGGGCTTGCACCCGCTTGCGCATCTCGGTGATTGCCCGTTGCGCCGCGACCCCGAGGACCTGCGAGAGGGTGAACGAGGTCACCGCCTGCACCAGGGTCGCTGCCCCCGCCAGCAAGGCGATCGGCAGCAGCAGCTCGCTCCGTTGCCGCCCGACTACCTCATCGATCAGGTACTTCGATGACGCCGGCAGCACCAGCCCACTCCCCCGGTTGACCAGCATCAGCACGCCCCCGATCGCCAGCCGCCCACGGTGCGCCCGGACCAAGTGGCCCGCTTCCCGCCAAGCCCCGGAGGGGGTGAACCGGCCTTTCCAATCCTTCTTCTTCATGGGGTGATTGCCCTCTGTGTCGCTTGTTTGATGGACCCGGGAAGGTCACCATCCGCACGCGGTCGACTTGATCGAGCTGGCGAGACTTCCGTACCCGAACCGTGTGCGTCTACCGTGCGGGTGATCGGACGTGGAGATGCTGTGCAGGGGAGGTGCAGGGCGGGTAGTGGGTCTCGAACCCACGACCTCCAGAGCCACAATCTGGCGCTCTAACCAACTGAGCTATACCCGCCATAAACAAGCCAACACTATATTTTCGACTCCCCCTCTTGTCAAGGGCTCGGTGCTGATTGTGCCTCGCCAACCTCCCCCCGGCCAGCGAGGGCTCGATCGGGGCTCGGGAAATGGGGG
>JBMUAP010000492.1:0-2987 GCA_049454155.1 Blastocatellia bacterium | reverse complement strand
CGCGCCTTGACCAGCTTCTTCTTTCTCGTCTCCCGGGGGTTGGCCTGTGGCGTGATCATCGCGGCACCATCGGTGATTCTCTCGATTGTCCTCGGCTGGAACGAAGTGACGACGGTGGTCGTGATGGGGTTGACGACGACGCTCTACACCATGTTCGGTGGGGTGCAGGCGGTCACCTGGACTGATGTCAAACAGATGGTCGTCATCTTTGTCGGGTTGACGGCCATCCTCTTCGTCATTCTCGGTCAACTTCCGGAGCAGGTCTCGCTGGGAGAGGCCGTTACGCTGGCCGGCGAGACCGGCCGGATGAAGATGGTCGACCCACGCTTCGATCTGAATGAGACCTATACCCTCTGGTCGGGATTGATCGGGGGCTTCTTCCTTGCTCTCTCCTATTTCGGCTGTGATCAGAGCCAGGTACAACGCTTCCTCACCGCGCGTTCCGTCAGCGAAGGCCGTTCCTCCCTCCTGATGAGTGCCTTTGTCAAAATTCCGATGCAGGTGCTGATTCTGTTCATCGGCGTGCTCGTCTTTCTCTTCTACCAGTTTGTGCAGCCGCCGCTGCTCTTCAAGGCGGACGATCGGGCGCGGATCGCAGGGCAGCCTGCCTACCAGCAACTCGAGCGAGATTTCGACCAAGCCTTTGATTCCCGTCGTCAGGCGGCGTTAGCCCTGGCGGAGGGGGAGGCGGGAGGTCGTCAACGCTTCGACGAGGCCTCGACCAAGGTTGAGGGTCTGCGGAAGGAGGCCATCGCCCTGGTTCAGAAGGAGACGGGCAAGCCCTTCAACGACGTCAACTATGTCTTTCCGACCTTTGTCACCGAGCATGCCCCGATCGGAGTGATCGGGTTGATCATCGCGGCGATCTTCGCGGCGGCGATGTCGTCGGTCTCGGCGGAACTCGCGGCGCTCTCGACGGCGACGGTGATCGACTTTTACCGCCGCCACTTTCGCCCGCACGCCCCGGATCGCCACTACCTCTTCGTCTCGAAGCTCTCGACGGGGGCGTGGGGGATCTTTGCTTGTCTGGTGGCGCTGCAGGCAGGTCGGCTGGGATCGCTGATCGAGGTGGTCAATAAGTTCGGGTCCTACTTTTATGGATCCCTGCTGGGGGTCTTCGTCCGGGCGATCGGGACGCGCCGGACGAATGGACACGGTGCATTTGTTGGATTGCTGGCTGGAATGGCCACGGTGGCGGTGGTCGCCAACACCACGCGGATCAGTTTTTTGTGGTACAACGTCGTCGGCTGTGTGGCGGTAGTCCTGGTTGGCATGGTGGTCAGTCGACTGACTGGCGGGACACCGCCGGCCACAGTGGCCCAGCCACACCACCCGGGACCAGCCTGATGTCCCAAGGCAGCCTCGATGAACTGTCGCCAGGGTTCTCCTCAACGCCAAGGGAGAAGATCTGGAAAAAGCACGTTGGATCTGGTCTGGAGAGGAGACGAGGGCAGATGGAGAGCAAGCATCAATACGTACGAAGCGGGGCGGGAAGGGAATCGATGAGAGCAGGTCGACGACTTCCGAGACTTCTCCTGCTCCTGGTGGCGGCCCTGGGTGTTGGAATGGCTCTTGGGCTGTCCAGAATGGAATGGGGAACGCGAAAAGTCCTCGCCGATACGCGTCCTTCGGCCGAAGATCGGGGGGTCTCCGGGCTGATTCTCTCCCTCCGACGTCTGCCGACGATTGCCAGCGTGCTCCACACGGCGGCCCATCCCGACGATGAGAGCACGGAACTCCTCGCCTATCTTGCCCGGGGAGAGGGGGCCCGTGTCGCCTATCTTTCGCTCAATCGGGGCGAGGGAGGCCAGAATGGCATCGGGCCTGAACTTTGGGAGAATCTCGGCGTCATTCGGACCGAGGAGCTGCTCGCCGCGCGCAAGCTGGATGGCGCCGAGCAGTACTTCACCCGGGCCTTCGATTTCGGCTTCACCCAATCTCCGGAGGAGACCTTCCAGAAGTGGAACCGGGAAGAGCTCCTCGAGGATATGGTGCGGGTGATCCGGACGATGCGCCCGCTCGTGGTGGTCAGTGGCTTCACCGGAACGCCGCGGGACGGCCATGGCCAGCACCAAGTTGCCGGGCTGCTCACCCCAGAGGCGATTCGGGCCGCCGCGGACCCTGTCCGCTTCCCGAACCTCGCGCGCGAGGGGCTCCTCCCTTGGCAGGTTCTCAAGGTCTATGGTCGGGTATGGGGGGGCTGCGAAGCCAACTGCGCCGAGTTTGATGTCGGAGTCTTCGACCCTGTCCTTGGTCGCTCGTACGCCGAATTGGCCGCCGATGGTCGGAGTCGACACCGCTCCCAGGACTTTGGGATGATCCAGCCCCGTGGCAGCCAGGTTCGCTCTTTTCCTCGCTGGCAATCGCAGGTGACGACCTCTGGCCGCGAGCGATCGCTCTTTGAGGGGATCGAGATCCGCCTCGTCGGGGCGGCCCGACTGGCGGGTCCCGAAGGGGAGTCGTTGATTCCGGCTTTGACCAAGGTTCAATCGCTGGCAGATCGCGCCCTCTCCGAACTGGACGTCAGCCGGCCCGAGGCGATCGCTCCCCATCTCGCGAACGGATTGCGAGAGGTGCGGGCGCTGCAGCAGAGAGCTGCTGGCCTCTCAGACCCGGTTGCCAAGGCCAATCTCGCTGCTATTCTGCAGCGGAAAGAGCGCGAGTTTTCTGTGGCGCTGGTCCAATCACTCGGCGTAGTGGTCGACGCATTGAGCAATACAGAGATTGTCACTCCAGGGGAGTCGGTGGAAGTGGCGGCCCATCTTTATTATGGGCGGAGCGAGCGGAGCAAGGTCGCCCCCGAGGCGAGCCTGCACGTTCCCGCGGGATGGTCTGTCACGACGGTGGCGGCGGCGGCCGAGCAACCCTCCTCCGGGATGGCCATGCTGCGTGGGCGGGAGGCCCCGGACCACGTCGTCCGCTTTCGTGCCCAGGTTCCCCCAGGAGCCCCCCCCACTCAGCCTTACTGGCTGGCTCGACCGCGCACC
>JBMUAP010000491.1:0-2988 GCA_049454155.1 Blastocatellia bacterium | reverse complement strand
GACAGAACAGCTGCTCGGGCTGAGCCGCTTCCAGATCGATCCGATCATCCGGCCCAACACCAACCCCGCGGCCCGCTTGACGGTGGGACAACAACTCTCCCGCAACCTCTATGTCAGCTATTCGACCAACCTCGCCACGGAGCAGGACCAGACTGCACTCGCCGAGTACACGCTGACCAACCGTTTCTCTGGACTGGCGACCTACAGCCAAGGTGGAAGCTCGACGCGGCAGGGGCTCGATGAGAACGTCTTCACCATCGAGCTGCGCGGCCGACAGCGATTCTCGCTCGGCGTCGAGACCTCGCTGACACCACGCCCCGAGAGCCCTTCCACCGGGACGAGCGCTCTTGGAGGCCTGCGGTCAGGCCGATTGGCTCTCCCCCGCGCCGAGGTGCAGGTGATCCAACCCGAACCGATCGACCTCTCCGAGAAGAGGCTTCGCCAATTTCTCCCGGTCTTGACGCAAGGATTCAGCCGATCCCTCGCGCGGTTGGGCGAGCGGCGCCTCCGGGAATATCTGCAGGAACAGGGCTACTTCTTCGCCGAAGTGCAGTCGCGGTGCGAGCCCCTCGACTGCAGCGGCACGGTCCCGAGGCTGATCTACACCATCGATCTCAACGAGGTCTACGAACTGAAGGAGATCCGCCTCGAAGGGACGACGCGGGTCCGGCTCGAAGAGATCCGCGGCGGGCTGCAATCGGAAACGGCGAGCCGGGTTGGAGGGATTCCCTTCCTCAAGGACCTGCCGCTGATCGGCGGCTATGTCCGGGGACTGACGAGCAACGAGCGCCTGCGGAGCGACGAGGAGCTGATCCGTCGCCGGCTGGTCGATCAGGGGTACCTTGAGGCCCGGGTCAAATCCCGCCTCGCGCTGAAACCAGAGCAGAACGACCTGCTGCTCCTCTTCCTTGTCGAAGAGGGGCCCCTCTCGAAGGTGGGCCAGATCGGCTTTGAAGGGCAGCAACGAGCCACCGAGCGGCAGTTGCGTGAGTTGGTACCCTTGCAGGTCGACGCGGCCTACTCCCCAACGCTGGCACGGCTCGGCACCCAACAGATCCGGCAACACTACGCCGCGCGCGGTTATCTCGAAGCGGCTGTCAGCCTTGAGGTCGCGACGACCGGAGAGGACGATCGGCTCGCGCTGCGCTACCGTGTCGTCGAGGGCCCCCAGGTGGTGATCAGCCGGATCCGGATCGCCGGGGCCACGCACAGCGGTGCCGGTTGGATCGAGCGCTACTACGACTTCCGCGTCGGCGAGGTCCTGACTCCGGAGAAGATCCGCGCCACCCAGACCTCGCTCTATTCGACCAATGCCTTCCGGGAAGTCCTGATCGGCGTCGGTCCGCTCCCCCCAAGTGAGGGCCCGGGCCACGAGGTGACCCTCACCCTCAGCGAGGCCAAGCCGCTCCTCTTCGTCTACGGCCTGGGCTACTCGACCGACGACGGTGTGCGGGGTACGCTCGAACTGGCCAACACCAACCTCCGCGGAAGCCTCGACTCGCTCTCCTTCCGGCTCCGTGCCAGCCAGCGGGAGCAGATTACGCAGCTCTCCTTCTCCGACCTGCGCCCCTTTGGCTGGAAAGCTCCGACAACGATCTCGACCTTCTTCAACCGCTCTGCCAACCTGCGCACCTTTGTCCAGCGACGAGTCCTCACCGAAACCGGGCAGAAGATCGACAACCCAGATGGCCGTGGGTTTGGACTGGAGCGCTTCGGAATCTTCATCCAGACCGAGCGGAAGCTCGATTCCCGGACCTCGCTCCGCTTCCGTTACAATGTCGAGCGCGCCAGCCTCTTCGGGATCGAGGAGGGGCAGTTCCGCGGAACCGAGGTGACCCGGAATGAACGGGTCATCCGGCTGGGTCTGCTCTCGGCAGGGGTCTCCCGCGACACCCGCGACAATGTCCTCAATCCGACGCGGGGCCAGTTGATCAGCGCCGATCACTCGCTGGCCGCCGTCCCCCTCGGCGGAAACGAATCGTTCAACAAGTTCTTTGGAACCTATCAGCGGTACCAGACGATCGATCCGCGGGTTCCTGGCCTCGGCGGGGCGACGATTGCCCTCTCGGCGCGGGTCGGGCTCGCCTCCGTCTTCCGGGTTGCGGATCGGAATCGAGATGGTGCCATCAGCGAGAGCGAATCCCGCCTGCCGATCAGCGAGCGGTTCTTCTCCGGCGGCGCGACGACGATTCGCGGGTTTCGCTTCGAGACGGCCGGCCCCCAGGAGGTCCTCGAAGCGCGCCCCGGCCGCGGCTGTGACCAGCCCGCCAGACCGTGCGACCTCCCGACGCTCGTCCCGATCGGGGGAGACGCGCTCGCCATCCTCAACCTCGAACTTCGTTACCCCCTCACGGAGCGGCTGCGGTTTGTCCCCTTCTACGACTTGGGCAACGTCTTCCGCCGGGTGCGTGATCTCCACCCACGCGGCATGACCAATACCATTGGGCTTGGACTGCGGATCAACACCCCGATTGGACCGGTCGGGCTCGACTACGGGTTCCTCATCGACCCACCCGGCTTCCCTGCTGCCTCCGGGGCCCTCATCCGCCAACCTCGTGGCGTGATCCACATCCGCCTCGGGCAGAGCTTCTAGAAGAAAGAGCGGGGGGAAAAGAGGCAGCTGGACCCATCCAGCCTTGTCTGGCCGATGGAAAACGGATAAACAGAGAGATTACTGAAGAGAATATCCGGGGATGCCCCCCGGGATCGACACCAGGAGGGTTGCGAGATGAATCGGTTCTGCCACGAATGTGGGGTCGCGGTCAGCGACACCAATCGGTTCTGTAACAAATGCGGGGCCCGGCTGCTGCCGACACAGCCCGCCTCACCAGACGGGAGTGGCCAGGCGGATGCCCGCCAGCCCGCCAGCTTTCCCCCACCCCCAGCTCCTCCCCTGGACCCCACCTTGGAGAAGACCGCGCGCCTTCCTGGGTTGCCGTCCCCTGCGGCCTCGCTCCCATCCCCCCCACTCCCCCAGCAATCTGGGAC
>JBMUAP010000490.1:0-2992 GCA_049454155.1 Blastocatellia bacterium | reverse complement strand
GTCGTTCCCGGGGTGAGGTAGTAGCGGTGTACATAGCCCAAGGCGATCGGCCGTTGCCGCCCCAAACTCCAGGTTGCGCTGGTGATCTGTCCAACCTTGCGTCCGGCCAGCGAGCCATCGGTTGCGTAGAGTTCGGTCCCGACTGCCGGCGCTCCCCCTGCCTCGGTCATCTCCGGGAGGATCCCCCGCAACTGTCGCGCCGGCTGGCCTCGCCAATGGATCCGCGCGATCACCTCCTGCCCAAGGTAACACCCTTTCTCGTAGCTGATCGCCTCGTCAAGGCCGGTCTCGAGCAGAATATACTCCTCACCAGCGTCCTGCCCCTCCCGCGGAACCCCCGCCTCGATCCGGGCCATCTCGAAGACCTCCGCCTCGATCCTCTCGACCGGAAAGGGGACCTCGACCGCCAGCAGTCGCTCCCTGATCCCCTCGATCGCCTCCCGCGGCAGGAAGAGGTCGTAGCCGGGCTCTCCACACCGACGGTGCGCCGCCGCCCAGACCTCGACCCCGCCAATTCGGGTGATCACCAAACGCCGCGCAGGGATCTGCTCCTCCTCCGCGCGCCAGTCCTCGGCCACCGCTCCCAACAGCCTCTCGACCGCTGGCCCTTCCAAGGCCAGCCCCCCCCACGCCTCACTCAGATCCTCGATCCAGAACTCCCCCGCCAAGACAAACCGCGAAAGATTGCTCATCACCTTCTCGCGGTTCGACGCCTCTACCTCCAGCAGCACTCCCGTCTCCAACTGGTAGATCCGCGCCAGCGCCACCAACTTCCCTTGCAGATTGGGAAATGCCACCAGGACCCCAGTCCCGACCGTGAGCGACCGCACCTCATTGCTGACCAACCCATGCAGAAACGGGATGGCATTCTTCCCCGTCACGCGCAGCAATCCATTGCCGACTAAGTCGAAGAGGCCCACTCCCGTGCGCACCGCCCGGTACTGTGCCTCCACGCTCGCCTGACCCACTGGCCGTCCCTCCTCGATCCCACTTCCACTCATCCCTGCTCCCCTCGTCCCTCGCCCCTCATCCCTCGCCCCTCACTTTAGAGGAAAGAAAAGGCTTCTCCCGTCGATCCCTTACGGATCGTCCCGAGAGAAGCCTCTCTCTGTTCTCTTTTCTCGCCTAGGCGGAGAAGGAACTTCCACACCCGCATCCACCCTGTGCATTCGGGTTGTTGAAGGTGAAGCCGGAGCCCATGACGTTGCTGACGTAGTCGATCTGGACGTTCTCGAGATACTGCTTGCTGAAGATGTCCACAAACACCCGCAACCCCTCGAGGTCGATCACCTCGTCATTCATCCCCGGGCCCTCTTCGATCTGCATCTTATACTGGAACCCAGAACAGCCACCCGGAGCGACCTGAACCCGCAGTCCACCGGTCTCCCCGACCTGCTCCGCTTCCAGGAACTTCTTAACTTCGAACGCCGCCGAATCAGTCATCGTCAAGTTCATCTTCTTCTCTCTCCTTGATGTAAGGTATCAATGGTTGTGTTGCCCTGAGCTCTCTTCGACCAAGCTCTGCCTGTTACCCCCACGAAACTCTACTCGCCTCCGCCGGACGGTCCACGCCTTAGCGAGTCATCTTCAAGACCGGGAGCGCCTTCTTCGCCTTGAGCGCCCCAATGCTGACCTGCGCTGCCACTTGGCCAGCGACACCGCTCAGCGCCCTGGCCTGTGGGCTCTCCGGTTGGCTGACCACCACCGGGATCCCCAGATCGCCCCCCTCCCGAATGCTCATCGAGATCGGGACCGCCCCGAGGAACGGAACTTCATACCGCTCCGCCAGCGCCTCACCTCCGCCGTTCCCAAAGAGATGATACCGCTCTCCGTGCGCACACTCAAAGTAGCTCATGTTCTCGACGATTCCGAGGATCGGGACTTGAAGCTGCTCGAACATGCTGTAGGCCTTGCGGACGTCGCTCAGCGCGACCTCCTGCGGCGTCGTGACCAGCACTGCGCCGGCGACCGCGACCATCTGGGCAAGGCTCAACTGGACATCTCCCGTTCCGGGCGGCATATCGACAATCAGGTAGTCGAGCGTTCCCCAATCGACCTGCCGCAGAAATTGCGAAACGGCCGAATGGAGCATCGGACCGCGCCAGACGACCGCTTTGTCTCCCGGGTTGAGCAACCCGATCGACATCGTTTTGACTCCGTGGTAGACCGGCGGAATGATGACATTCTCCCGCACCGTCGGCATGTCCCGTCCGCCCATCATCATTGGGACGTTGGGGCCATAGACGTCAGTATCGAGAATTCCGACCTGCGCGCCCATCCGCGCCAGCGAGACCGCCAAGTTGACCGCCACCGTCGATTTGCCGACTCCGCCCTTTCCGGAACTGACGGCGATGATGTGTTTGATCCCGGCAATCTCCGTCTTGTCGATCACTCCGCGCGCCTTGGGCACCTCCGCATCCATCCGGACATCGACCCGCTCGACCCCTGGGACCCCCATCACCGCGCGTTCGGCTTCAAACTTCAACTGGTCGCGCACCGGACAGGCCGGCGTCGTCAGCACGAACCGAAACCCGACCACTCCGCCGCAGATCGCCAGATCTCGCACCATGTTCAAGGTGACGATATCCTTGTGCAGATCCGGATCCTTGACCCCCCGCAGCGCCTGTAGAACCTGATCCTCCGTGATAACCACTTCTCCCATTCCAGTCCTCTCTCTCCGCTCGGTTCGTTGTCTTGTCTTCTGTGCTCGCCGCTGATTCCAGCCCTCTCAGGGGGTCAGCACCGGCAGCTCGCTGCGGGGCCGCTCGCGCTCCGCCAGTTGTGCCGATCCCAGGCCCGCCACCTGAACCAGGACGGGCGGCTCGATCCGAAACTCGCAGACCCGGTGTCCATCGGCGATCCGGCACTCCCGTGTCACCGTGCCCCCCATCACCTCGCGGTAGACCCGCACCTCCTCATCGCAGAGCTGCGGATAACTGACCGCGACCTTCTCCGTCGGACAGTGGCGCTTGCGCAGCCGGTAGGAGCCATC
>JBMUAP010000489.1:0-3003 GCA_049454155.1 Blastocatellia bacterium | reverse complement strand
TCCAGCCACCCGATTGGGGTCACCGCCGAGAAATACATGTGGAGTTCGGCGTGTTCTGGAACCAGGGACTGGAGAAAGATGACCGATTTCTGCGGGTCGAGCCCGGCAGCCAACCAGTCCGTCACCATGGCAAGACTGTTCTCCTGGATATGGCTCGTATCGGCATAATCGGAGGTCAAGGCGTGCCAATCCGCCACAAAGAAGAAGCACTGATAGCCATCCTGAAGGGTGACCCAGTTCTTGAGGGCTCCCTCGTAATTTCCGAGATGGAGCTTTCCGGTGGGGCGCATGCCACTGACAATTCGCTTCTGTTCGCTCATGGAGATTGGTTCAGTTGAGAAGTTGCTGGACGACCGCGAAGATGGGCTGGACAAGAGCCCGGGTAAACCCGACATTGATCAAAAGGATCAGGAGGACAAACCCGATCCAAGGTGGAATCTGTGAATATAACTCGGCGAGGCTGTCCGGAAGGAGGTTGCGCACTACGTGGTGCCCATCGAGCGGGGGGATGGGAATAAGATTGAAGACAGCGAGAACGATGTTCAGCGAGATCCCAATCTCGATCATCGTGTAGATGGGTTGGAGCAGATCCCCCATCATCTGAAAAGCCAGCGTAGATGTCTGAAAGAGCCCCTTGTAAAGGACGATGAAGAGAATGGCGAGGGCGACATTGCTCATCGGACCGGCCAGGGCAATGACGATCTCCCCTGTCCGGCGGTCGCGGAGATTGAGGGGATTGAACGGGACCGGCTTGGCCCACCCGAACATCCAGAACCCGGTCGTCATCGAGATCAAGGGAAAGAGGATCGTCCCAAACGGATCGATGTGTGGGATCGGATTGAGGGTGACACGCCCGAGATAACGGCCCGTCAAGTCTCCGGAGCGCTCGGCGGCCCAGGCATGTGCGCATTCATGGACCGTCAGCGACAACAGAAAGACCACAAAAGTGATGATGATTCTCCCGACATCCAAGTCTTCCAAACACACCCCTTGTTCTGCGGTCGTTTCTGTCTGCCTTTGCGGTGCCCCGATTCAATCCTCGGGCCTTCCGCTCCGGATGGGAGCTTCTCTCGCAGTCGCTCCAGTCAATTAGACGCTCTCCCACGGCACGCCAGCCGGTGAGATCTTGCTTGAAAAATCAAGGTGCCCCCAGGCGAGGTGAGCGGCTGGAAAGGGCAGATACCATCATCGCTGATCAAGGATCACAGTATCACGGGCTGAAAACAGGTGTCAATTTTCCTCTCTCAGCAGAGCGTTGGTGGCGGATGGAGACAGCCTGATCCGTCACCAATCCCCACTCAAAGAAAAGGAGGAAGGAAGGGAAAGGGGAGGGGGAAGGATTCGATCTCTACGGAAGAGAGGCGGACTGCGCGACGGACCAGTTCCCGAGATGAGACGAGAGTAGCGCCACTAGTGAGGGCGCGTTCGTAGACCTCTCCTGTCAGGTCATAGTGAGGGATCGATTTGCGTTGAATCCATTCTCGTCGCAGGCCAAGGATTCCGGCAAACTCGTGGAGTTCGTCAAGCGAAGTATCCGAAACGAGATGTCCGCATCGCTGATGCCGGAACCGTCGCGGACCGCGATCACCATTCAGGAAAGAGTCGAGCAAAATGGCCATGGAAAAGAGAAATCAGAATCTGCCTTGATCAATTCAACTCAGCCAATTCAGCCAATTCACAAAAGATGTTGCCAAAGATGGATGGTGCGACCACGGAGACTGGAGTCTGATGTCAACCCTCCTCAGCCGATCTGGATCCATCTCTCAAGAGAAGGTCCCGGGAGGCTTGGTCGCGCTTTTGCTTCTTGGAGTCAGCCTTCTTTTTCCTGCCCTTCCCACTCTTTTCAGGCAAGGGAGCTTCGCCGATCTTGGTTTGAAGCTCGCCAAGAAAGGCGATGGTGCGTTGGAGTTCCTTCTCAAAATGCTCCTCACTCAGTTTGCGTCGGGACTTCCGGACGACCTTCTGAACGCGGGCGAGAAGGGGCTTCCTTGGTTTCTCCTTGCGTGAGAAGCTCTTTAAAGTTTTCGATGCGCCCTCGCGATTTTTCTTTTCCTGACTGGATTGGATCTCCGGGTCAGGAGGCGACTTGGCTTGTGACTTTGGCACGGCTCTCCCTTTCCTCTATTCTCAGGCTGAAAACAGCCTGAGCGGTCCTGCATGCAAGTGTCACGAAGATGGGGTAGTGTACGTCGAAGCCTCGATCGAGGCAACCCGAAACCCCTTGGCGATAGTGGATCGGTGCCCAGCTGCCCCACACGGACCTTGCCGGCGTTGACCCACTGCCGGCGGACTCGTATCATCCGTTTGTCGGGCCCGGATCTCGGGCTGGCGCAGCTGATCGGTGGAGCGTGGCCGCAGTGGATCATGGCGGAGCCACCCGATTCACCGATCCTGGGGAATATCCCCAAAAAAGAGAAGGGGGAGCGGATGAGCGGGGGACGGATCGAACTCTTTCAAGGAATGTTGACGGCTGACCCATCGAATACGACGGTACGGTATGGGTTGGCCAATGAGCTGTTCAAGGCGGCCCGCTACGAGGAGGCCGTCGAGGAGTACACCCGCTACCTTCGGGAAGCAGACGATCAGGGAGCGGGTTACGGCAAGCTCGCGCAGGCCCTGGAACATTGTCAACGAATCGACGAGGCCCGGGAGGCCTATCATCGGGGCATCGAAGCGGCGACTCGCCACGGCCACCCCGGAATGGCGCAGGACTTCCACCAATCGCTGACCGACCTCGCATAAGCCGCTGCCCTCCGGGCGCTCACCACCAGCCAAGCAACTTCCACCAAGCGGGTCCGACCGTCGACCAGATCAGAATGTTAGGGATGGATGCGAGCAACCCCATCTTCCACCACGACTGCTGGGAGACAAATCCAGCACCAAAATAGACCGGGCCGGGCGTCGTACCGTAGTGGGTGAGCGAAGCCGAGAGGTTGGCAAAGTAGGCGAGGATCGCGACGGAGAGAAAGGGGGGAGCCCCGGCCGCGATGACGACGATCAGAA
>JBMUAP010000488.1:0-3008 GCA_049454155.1 Blastocatellia bacterium | reverse complement strand
CTCCATTCCACACGGGCTTGCCCCGACAGAATCGGGAGAATCCTTGATGGGGAAGGAGGCGGGCCGGAGGCCCGCGCTCCCAGGGGGGATCGTTTCAACACGGCCGGTATGAATTGTAGGGGCAATCCTTGTGTGGACTTTGGATAACAAATCAGACCGAAACGATTTACTTTTTATGTTCAACGTCGAGGGGGAAGGCATCCTTCCCCTTGAGCCCCTTGAGTCAAGCCTTCGATTTGACAGTGGGCTCAGATCCGAGGGGCACCGAATCGGCTCTCCGTTCCGGCTCGCAGCCGCCGGATGTTCTCGGCGTGGCGCGCGATGATCAGCCCTGAGACGAGGCAGAGCGAGGTGATCACCGGGCCAAAGTCGGGATTGGGCCAGTACGTCCAGTGAAGGAGGGCCGTCGCGAGGGGGACGAAGGCCGCCGCGAGGATCGAGCCCAGCGAGACATACCGCGTCCACCAGATGGTGCCGACAAAGATCCCCAGCGCCGCCAGCACCGTCAACGGAACGATCGCCAGGAAGACGCCGAGGGCCGTCGCCGCGCCCTTGCCGGCGCGGAAGCCCAACCAGACGGGGAAGCAGTGGCCGATCACCGCGAGGGTGCCCGTCGCCGCGACGATCCAGGGAGTGCCCTCCTCACCGAGGACGACGCGGGCGAGCCAGACAGCCAGCGCCCCCTTGAGGGCGTCGAGGAAGAGGGTCAGGATGCCAAGGGTGCGCCCGGCTTGGCGCGTGACATTGGTGGCCCCGGTCGCGCCACTTCCGGCGCGGCGCACGTCGGCACCGCTCTTCCAGCGGACAATCAGGTAGCCGACCGGGATCGAGCCGAGCAAGTAGCCCCCCAGCATCAACCAGAAGGTGGTCATCGAGATCCTCCTTAACGAATCCTTCGTCGCAGCAGGTCGAGAGCGGAATTGACCGAGAGCGTGCGAATGAACGAGCGGTCACCGGGAAAGACGAAGCGGCGCGCCGTCACGGCGTGCTCTTCGGCGAGGGCCAGGTAGACAAGGCCGACCGGCTTCTCCTCGCTCCCTCCGTCCGGCCCGGCGATGCCCGTGATGCCAATGCCGTAGGTCGTCCCGGCCAGTTGCCGAACGCCGCTGGCCATGGCGCAGGCGACCTCCTCGCTGACGGCGCCGTGGGCTTCGAGGAGGGAGGCGGGAACGCCGAGGCGGGCCATCTTGGCCTCGTTGGCATAGGTGACCAGCCCTTCGCGGAAGTAGGCGGAGCTGCCCGGCGTCTCGGTGATCCGCCCGGCGAGCAGTCCGCCAGTGCAGCTCTCGGCGGTCGCCAGAGTCTCGTGGCGGAACCGCAGCCGCTCACCGACGACCTGCGCGAGCGTCTCGTCGCGCCGGGAGAAGAGGTAGTCGCCGAGCACCTCGTCGAGCTGCCCGTCGAGTTCGTCGAGGAGCCGCTCCGCCTCGGCCTCAGTCGGGGCCAGGGCGGTCAGGTGGAGTTCGATCTGGCCGTTCTTGACGAGGATCGTTGTCGAGGGGTTGGTGAAGCGGGTGTAGACGGGGGCGGCCAGCTCGTCCGTCCGCGACTCGGTCAAGCCGAAGAGGCTCAGCTTGCGGCGGAGAAGTCGTTGGTTGCCGGCCTGCTCACGGAGGAGCGGTTCGACGCCCGCCTCGAACATTGGCCGCATCTCGCGCGGCGGTCCGGGCAGCAGGACGACCGTGCAATTCCCCTGGCGGACAATCATCCCCGGGGCCGTCCCGTTCGGATTGGGCAGGACCGTTGCCCCCTCCATGACCATGGCTTGGCGCGCGTTGATCGCCGGCATCGGGACTTGTCGCCGCTGAAAGCGTGCCTCGATCTGAGCGAGAATCTCGTCGCGAAGGACCAGCCGCCGTTGCAGCACGCGTGCGAAGCACTGGCGGGTGATGTCGTCCTCGGTCGGCCCAAGGCCCCCAGTCGAGACGATCAGGTCAGAGCGCCGCAGGGCGTCCCCGATCGCCTCCTCCAAGCGCGCCGCATCGTCCCCAACCACCGTCTTCAACATCAACTCGATCCCGAGGGCGTTGAGCCGCTCTGTCAGCCAGAGGGAGTTGGTGTCGACCCGGAACGGGGTCAACATCTCCGAGCCTACCGCAATGATCTCCGCTTTGAGCAAGGTCCCTCCATTCGTAACGACTCACTGCATTGCCAAACTTCAAGGTATCCAACGGGCCAATGATGACAAACCCGGCTGATCCAGGTTCGTTGTTTCTTGGCCAGACCCAGGTTCTGATCTTCTTCTCGGCGATCTCTGTGTCTCAATGGTGCAACCCAGTCTTCAGTTCTAACATTGATGGCTGGTTGTGCCAGTTCAAGTCTCCACTTTCTTCTCTGTGATCTCTGTGGCTCGGTGGTGCAATCAAGTCTTCAGTTCTGATCTTGGCAGCGGTTGGCCCGGCCCACTCCCCTCGCTCAGCAGAAGAGCCAGAGGAGGAAGGAGAGGCCGACGGCGGCGTAGATCCCCGCGAGGACATCGTCCATCATCACCCCGAACCCGCCGGCGAGGTGCTGGAGCTGATCGATCGGATAGGGCTTGAAGATGTCGGCTAACCGGAAGAGTACGAATCCGGGGATCAGCCACCAGAGCCAACGTGAGCCGAGCGGTCCGAGAAAGACGGGCAGGAAGACGAAGGTGATCATCTGTCCGGCGACCTCGTCGATGACGACCTGTCCGGGATCTTTCTTGCCGAAGATCCGTTCCGCCCGATCTCCGGCCCAGATCCCCAGGGCCGTCACCACCAGGCAGCCCAGCAGCAGCGCGTTCTGAAGGGCGAGAGGGTCCGCTGGAATGCGCTGGATCAGCCCGTAGACAAGGACCACTCCAGCCAGTGGAACCGATACCGCAGCTGCCAGGCTCAGGCTCACCACTGCAAGCACCGCAGCCGTAGCCAGAGCTGCTGGCACGCTCACCAGCCCAGCGGCAATCGGCCGCTTGCACTTTGTCGGAGGGGCCCGATCGGCGGCCACGTCCAGGCAGTCGTTGAGCAGGTAGATCGCGCTGGAGA
>JBMUAP010000487.1:0-3023 GCA_049454155.1 Blastocatellia bacterium | reverse complement strand
GGGGGGCTAAGGATGACGGAAAGAGGAGCAGCCGAGGGGCCAGCCGCGATCTACCAGCGGCGACGGAACGAACGGGCCGCCTCCCTCGCTGGGACGGAGGCCGAGAGTCGGCGTCTTTGGATCGCACGACGGGTCAGTTTTCTGGCGATCCCGGTGACGATTGCGCTCGCCTATGAGGGAGTTCTCCACGCCGGGTGGATCCTCGTGCCTTGCCTGCTCTTCATCGGGCTGATCATCGGGCACCAGCGAATTCATCGTCGCCAAGCGCAATTGAAGAGGGCCCTCCAGTTTCACGAGGAGGGGTTGGCCCGACTGGAAGACCGCTGGGCAGGAACAGGGAGCGCCGGCGAAGTCTACCAGGACCCCACCCACCCCTACGCTGACGATCTCGACCTGTTGGGCCGTGGGTCCCTCTTCGAGCGGCTCTGTCGGGCACGCACGCGAGCCGGCGCCGATCGGCTGGCGTCCTGGTTGCTGAGAGGGAGTGAGCCCAGCACAGAGGCAATCCGGGCCCGACAAGAGGCGGTAGCGGAGTTGCGTCCACACCTGGCGCTGCGGGAGGAGATTGCCCTCCTTGGAGAGAAGGTGGAGCAATCGGTCGGCCCGGACGCCCTCGTCGCGTGGGGGGAGAGCCCCGTCAGCTTTCCGAAGGGGTCCCGTGGACTGTCGACTGTGGCCGCCCTCCTCGGAACGACGACGCTGGTGTCGGTGATCCTCTGGTTCGGGCTTGGATACAGGACGCTCGCCCTGGCAGCGATCTTCGCGGAGACCGTCTTTCTCTTCCTCTTTCGCCAACGGATCGCGTCGGTCAATGGCGCGGCGGACCGCCCGTGCCGGGAGTTGCGCGTCCTCGCGGAGATTCTCACCCGGCTCGAGCGGGAAGAGTTCCAGTCCCCGCTGCTCCGCAAGATAGGGGCCGCGCTCACCCTCGACGGCGAGCCTCCTTCGCGGCAGATTGCGCGCCTCTCGCGGTGGATCGATCTGCTCGATTCGACCCGGAATCAGGCCTTCGCACCATTTGCCTTCCTGCTGCTGGTTCCCGCCCAGATCGCCCTGGCCATCGATCGCTGGAAGGGCCAATCGGGGAGGCTGATCGCCCCCTGGATCGAGGCCGTCGCCGAGTTCGAAGCCCTGCTCTCCCTGGCGAGCTATGCCTTCGAGCATCCGGAAGACCCCTTCCCGGAACTGAGCGAAGGGCCGATCGCCCACTACGAAGCCATCGGCCTGGGCCACCCACTCATCCCGCGCTCGCAATGTGTCCGCAACGAGATCGAGCTGGGAGAGGCCGTCCGGCTGCTCATCGTCAGCGGGTCGAACATGTCCGGCAAGAGCACGATGCTCCGGACGGTCGGAATCAACGCGGTCCTCGCCTATGCCGGGGCGCCAGTCTGCGCGACCCGCCTGCGCCTCTCCCGGCTGGCAATCGGGGCTTCCCTCCATCCGCAGGACTCGCTGCAGAGCGGCGCCTCGCGGTTCTACGCGGAGATCACCCGGTTGCAGCAAGTGGTCGAGCTGACGAAAGGTCCCGCTCCAGTGCTCTTCCTGCTCGACGAAATTCTGAGCGGCACCAACTCCCACGACCGGTGCATCGGGGCCGAGGCGGTCTTGGTGGGCCTCCTCGAACGGGGAGCCATCGGCTTGACAACGACCCACGATCTGGCCTTGACCCGGATCGTCGAACCGCTCGGGGAGCGCGCCCGCAATGTCCACTTCGAGGACCACCTCGAAGCCAACCGGATGGTCTTCGATTACCGGATGCAGCCAGGCATCGTCACGCACAGCAACGCGCTCGCCCTGATGCGGGCGGTGGGACTGGAGGTTTGAGCCAAGTGAGCTCGGGCCCTGCCTTGACACACTTCTCCGCCTTGGGGCACACTGCCCGCAAATCGGAGGCGCACGATCCGCCGGCGACGTCGGTTTCACGCTCTGATCCCAAGAAGAGATTCTGCCGTCCGTTCCGGGTGATTCGACCGATCCCCACGAGCTGCCTGACGTTGGTGCCGCAGCCCAAAGGGGAATCAGGTTGGTGTCGCACCGGCATCATTGAACAGACTGAGGAGGCTGCCGTTCATGTCCGTCAAAGCATTCGAGCCGAAATTGATGAAGGTGGGAGTTCTGACTGCCGCCCTGCAGGAGCTGACCCCGAGGGAAAAGCGCGATCCAGATCCCGATCTGGCGATCGAGGAGTGGGTCGCCTATGCGCGCGAACTCGGAGCAGACTACATTCAGCTCTCGTCGGCCCTCCATCCATCAGAGGCGGACATCCCGGCGGAAGCGCTGCTCGACCCAGTGGCCAACACGCTCGATCTGCGTCAACCCTTCACTCCAGAGCGAGCCAAACGGGTCCAAGCGGCCCTTGACGCTCACCGCATTGGAATCTCCGAAGTGGGCTACTTCGACAACATGCTCCACGACGATCCCGCGATCCGTCAGAAGAAGTTCGACTTCATGATGCGGGCGATGGACACGGCGGTTCTCCTCGGCGTCGATGCGGTCTGTGGCTTTGTCGGCCGAAACCAGAAGGCCAACATGGATCAGAACCTCATCGACTTCGAACAGCACTTCATCCCGATCCTCAAGGCGGCGAAGGAACGAGGGCTCGTCTATCGAATCGAGCAGTGCCCGATGCCGGGCTGGGTCCCCGGCGACAACTGGCACAACAACATTGCCTACACACCGGGGACGTGGATCGCCCTCCACCGGATCTGCGAAAAGCACGGCGTCGGTGACCAGTTCCGAATCCACTACGACCCCTCCCACGCGATCCTCATGGGACAGGACACCCGCTCAATCTTCCAGTATCTCAAGGACGAAGGCTACAACTTCCTCATCGGTGGATTCCACGTCAAGGGACAAGTCATCGACGCGAAGGGTGTCTCCGGCTGGGGCTACGGCGGGCAGACGGTCGAGCGGGGCGATATGATCGGCGGAACCCCCTCCCCAAACGTCGTCGATCACCTCAACGCCTGGAAGAAGCAGGTGGTCCTCTGCGAGCATGAGTTGCCGGGTACGGCCAAACATGA
>JBMUAP010000486.1:0-3026 GCA_049454155.1 Blastocatellia bacterium | reverse complement strand
TGAGATCTGGAACGGGCGGATGCTCGGCCAGGAGGAGGCGCGGACGCAGAGCGGTGTCGAGGAGGTCCGCGACGCGCGCGAGCTGGCGGCGTTTCTCACGCAGCTGCTGCCAGAGGCCGGATCGGCGCTCCCTTCCCGCGGGGCCAAGATCACCCCGGACAAGGCGACGCTGGCCCTCTGGCAAGAGGATTTTGCCACGGTCCGCGAGACCTTTGCCAAGGGCGAAGGGGCCCTCCATCTCTTGCTGCCACCGGGTGCGGATCAGCGCGAGTACCGGCAAGAGGCAGAGCTGGCGCAGCAGCTCAAGCGGGCGATGGCGTCGCTGCGCATCGTCCCGGCCCATCCGATCTTTGCCGAGCTGCGCTTGATCAAATCGCCGATCGAGCAGGCCCTCTTGCAGCACGCTGTCGACATCACCTCGGAGGCCTTTCACCGGGTCTTCGCCATGGTCGGGCAGGCACGGTACGAGTACGAGGTCCAAGCCGAGTTCGAGTACACCTTCCGCCGGCGCAACGCCGACTTCTGGGGCTATCCGTGCATTGTCGGGGCTGGGGCCAACGCGACGACCCTCCACTACATCACCAGCCAGGATCGGCTCGACGATGAGAGCCTGCTGCTGATGGACTGCGCGGCGGAGTTCGATCACTACACCGCCGACATCACCCGGACGATCCCGGTCGATGGGCGCTTCAGCAAGGAGCAGGCGGAGATCTACCAGATCGTCTACGACGCGCAGCAGGCCTCGATTGCGCGTGTCCGGCCGGGGAACCTCGTCGGATCGGTCATGGATTCGGCGTCAGAGAAGCGGTCGGTCCAGGGAGTGACGGCGGAGATCATCAAGGACGGGCTCCTCCGGCTTGGCCTGATCACCTCCAAAGAGAACAACGAGTTCCGCATCTGGTACATGCACGGGTCGAGCCATTGGATCGGGATGAACGTCCACGATGTTGGCAGTTACCAGACCCCGCTGGCGCCGGGCATGGTCCTCACCGTCGAGCCGGGGATCTACATCCGCCCCGACGCGCTCGACCAGTTGCCGCAGACGCCTGAAAATCGCCAGTTCATTGCCGCCGTCCGGCCCGCCTTCGAGAAGTACAAGGGCATCGGGGTTCGCATCGAGGACGACATCCTGGTGACGGAGGGGGTACCGCGCGTCATGTCGTCGCGCATCCCCTCGCGGCTCGACGAGGTCGAGGCGGTCATCGCCCGGCTGAGCGGTGAGCTGCGACGATCTGGTTGGCCACAGGCCGCCCCCCGGAAGAGGCCATGAGTGTCGATGCCGTCGACCTCTCGGTCCTTGAAGAAGGCTACGTGGTCGTCGGGCTCCCCCGCGAGGTGAACCTTGCCGGTCTTCTCTCCGGCAGCAGAGGGGCGGAGGCCCTCCTCTCGGTGACGTGGGATCCGGTTGAGGTGACACTGGTTGTCGAGGAGGCTTGCTGGAGCTCGCTCGCTGCCCAGTTTCCCGGGGCGCGAGTCGCCGCGGGTTGGCGGGCAATCCGCTTCGAGGCGACCTTCGACTTTACGGTCGTCGGCTTTCTGGCTGGAGTCTCGCGGGTGCTCGCCGAGGCCGGGATCCCCCTCCTTTGCCTCTCGACCTTCTCGACAGACCTCCTGCTCGTCCGCGAGGAGCAGCTCCCCCAAGCCGTCGACCTGCTGCGCCAATTTTTGACAACCGCGCCCCCACCGCACTGACGGCCAGGGGCCCCCCTGGATCTCGAAGATCTGGAGAGGAGAGACCGTGAAGAGTGATGAGCGATCGATGACGGGAATGCAGACACGCGCTGTCCATGCCTCGCGCGAGGCCAACCCGAGCGAGGCGATCAGCCCCCCGATCTACCAGACGACCACCTTCAGCGCCGAGACGGCGGAGGACTTTGCCGAGCTGGCGCTCGCCACCCGTCCGACCGAGTTCTACACCCGCTACGGCAACCCGAACCACGAGATGGTCGAGGTGACCCTTGCCTCCCTCGAAGGGGGCGAATCGGCCCTCGTCACCTCCTCTGGGATGGCGGCGATCTTCGCCGTCATCGCCGGGACCCTCACGCAGGGCGATCACGTCGTCGCCCAACGCAACCACTACGCCGGGACGATGGCCCTGCTGCGCGACCTCCTCCCCCGCTGGGGGATCGAGGTCACCCTCGTCGAGCAGACCGACCCAGCCGCCTTTGCCGCCGCGATCCGTCCCACGACCCGGCTCCTCTACGTCGAGACGCCCGTCAACCCGCTCATGGAGATCACAGACCTCCGCGCCATCGTCGCGCTCGGCCAAGCCCACGGCGTGACGACCGTCTGCGATAACACCTTTGCCACGCCGATCAACCAGCGCCCACTCGCCCTTGGGATCGACGCCGTCGTCCACAGCGCGACCAAGTACATTGGCGGCCACCACGACGCGACTGCCGGCGCGGTCATCGGCTCACGCGCCTTCATCGAACGCGTCTGGAAGTTCGCGCTCATCGCTGGCAGCACGCTCAGCCCCTTCGACGCTTGGCTCCTCCTGCGCGGTCTGCGCACCCTCGGCCTGCGCGTCGAGCGCCACAATCGCAACGCGCTGGCCCTGGCCACAGCACTCGCCACCCATCCGGCCGTCGAACGGGTCCACTACCCGGGCCTTCCCTCCCATCCCCAGCACGCCCTCGCCAGCTCCCAGATGGATGGCTTCACCGGCATGCTCAGCGTCGAGCTGCACGGCGGCGCTCCCGCCGCGGAGCGCCTCATCGCCTCCCTTCGCCTGGCAACCCGCGCCGCCAGCCTCGGTGGCTTCGAGACTCTCGTCGTTCACCCGGCGTCGATGTGGAGCCTGCAACTCTCTCCCGAAGTCCGCGCTGCCTCCGGCATCCACGATGGCCTCGTCCGCATCTCTGTCGGCCTCGAAGACGAATCGGACCTCCTTGCTGATTTTGCCCAGGCCCTCGCGTAAGAGCGGGGAGGAGGCTCACGCGAAGGCGCGAAGACGCGAAGGGGGGAGGAGAGGGGCGAGGGAAGAGGGGTGAGGGGATTGAAAGAGGGGGGCTGGTTTTTTCTTC
>JBMUAP010000485.1:0-3031 GCA_049454155.1 Blastocatellia bacterium | reverse complement strand
CTGGATCAGGCCATTGACGGTCATCGTGTAGTAGTCCGGAGTCGCCAGCTGTTTTTCGACCAGCGAGCCCAGGACCCGGACTTCAAATTCATTGAGATCCATAGTTCTCCAAGTGTGAGGGGAAGCCAGTCAAGGGCCCGTCGATTTTTGGACCGGACCTTGGCCCTCCCTGACCGAAGCCTCCGCACGGCAGCATTGAACCACCAGGATGACGATGAGGAGCGGGGCCAAGAGCAGGAACTCCCGCCGGCAGTAGGGCCAAGCGTCTGCCGCGATTGCGCTCCAACTCTGGACCGCCGGGTTGGGGTAGAAGGCATAATTGGGAAGGATGCCCCACCGGAACTTCTCCTCCATCCACGGGGAGAGGAGAGCGGCCCCACCAAAGAGATCCTTGGTCGAGGCATCGAGCAGTCCGTGCGAGAGAGCCGCGCCAAGATAGCCCGCGTAGGAGCGCCACGCGACCTCGCGTCGCAGCAACGTCAACGCGGCGCTGATCGCGAGAGCAAAAAGGATCGAGTGGGTGTAGCCACCGTGGATGCCCACGCCCCACCCAAGGCCCCAACTGAGCAGCAGGTCGATGTCGGGCAGTGCGCCAAGAAGGGCACCCCAGAGCACTGCCCGCCAGCCCGTCTGGAGATTCGTCGCACGGATTCGATCCTTGGAAAAGACCTTCGGGAGGAAGAGGTCACGGCGACTGAGCGCAACGAGGGAGGCGCCGATCAGGCTGTGCGCGACGGGCATTGGCATCGGTCCCACCTCCCGCTCACCGCTGATAGAGAAGGTCCTCGATTCGGGTCACCTCTCGTCCCATCGCTCCGTCCACCCCGGGGGCACGCCGCTCGCGCACGGCGGCGACAAAGTCGACGATCGAGGGCAGATGGAGGTTGGCGTGCGGAGGATGGGTCTCGACGCGCTCTCCCCTCGCGGTGCGCACGACCATTTCGCCACGATTGAGGACGGGGATCGAGATCGAGCCTTCGCTGCCGTCGAGCTGGACGGAGTCGCGTGGCTCCCACGTCGCGTGGCTCACCGTGAGCGTCGCCAGAGCCCCGCTCTCAAAGCGGAAGGTCGCGATACTGGTATCCTCTACCGCCCGCTGAAAGAGGATGTGGGCATGGTGGCCGGTGGCCTCGCGGATGGGCCCGAGCAGGTGGAGGAGGACCTCGATCCGATGGCAGCCAAAGTCCATCATCGGTCCGCCTCCCCCTTGGGAAGGATCGAGCAACCAAGAGCGGTCTGCTCCCGGCGGAGGATTGAACCGCTCAAAGGCTTCGACCCGGGCGTGGATCGGCTGGCCAATCGCCCCGTCGAGCAGAAGGGTCCGCACCCGCTCGAGAACCGGGTAGAAATGGCGATAATAAGCGACGCCCAGCGCCACACCACTGGCCCGGCAAGCGTCCAACATCCGGTCGCACTGCTGGCGGTCCAAGGCCATCGGCTTTTCACAGAGAACGTGACATCCTGCCTCGGCCGCAGCAATCACCTGCTCTGAGTGGAGATGGACCGGGGTTGCGACATAGACCGCTTCGACCGCATCATCGGTCAGCAGGTCGCGCCAGTCGGCGTACCAGCGCTGCGCCCCAAACTCGCGGGCAAAGGACTCGGCCAAGTCTGACCGGGCGCGGCTGACGGCGATCAGGTCCGAGTCGGCGTGATCGCGAATCGCCGGAGCGACCCGCTTGCGGGCGATGTCCCCGCAACCGATCAACCCCCACCCCATTGGCCTCTGATCCCCCATACGGCTCTCCCCCGCCCCTTCTAGGCTCGACTGGAAAACTCCCCGGTCTGGGTGTTGATGCGGATCAACTCTCACTCGCGAATGAAGAGGGGGACGCGCACCTGCAGGCCGGTCTCGAGAGTGGCGACCTTGGTCGTTCCCCCAGAGGCGGAGTCTCCGCGAATCCCCGGCTCGGCCTCCCGAACCACCAACTCGACCATCGCCGGGAGTTGAATCGCGATCGGGGCCCCATTCCACTTGCGTACCTGGAGCGAGAGCCCTTCCTTGAGGTAGTAGCGATCGTCTCCGAGCTGCTCCTCGGTGAGGGTGAACTGCTCGAAGGTCTCCTCGTCCATGAGGTGAAACCCACTCCCGTCGGCGTAGAGAAAAGAGGCCGGGGTGAGGGTCACATCCGGTTCGGCAAACTTCTCACTCGTCTTGAACGATTTCTCGATGACGGCTTCGGTGAGCAGGTGACGCAAGCGTGTCCGGACCATCGTCGAGGCTCCCCGCGCGCTCGGCGAGGCAAAGAAGACCTCCACAACGGTATAGGGTTGCCCCTCGACCGTGATCAACATCTTTCGCTTCAGTTCATTCGCTCCAATCAGTGCCATGCGTCGTCCAAGCTCCTCGTCTTTCTGGGGATGCCGATCGCAGGGGGATCGGCCAACGCTCCGGGAAGGAGACAAGATATGATACTCTGCCGGTTTGGTAAATAGACGGGGGGAAGCGAACGGAATGACGGGAAGGTATGCCGACGTGATCGTCCTGGGTGGGGGAGCCGCCGGGCTCTTCTGCGCCCTCACCGCAGGGCACCGCGGACGCTCGGTGCTCCTCTTGGAGCACGCTCCGACCGTGGGACGAAAGATTCTCATCAGCGGTGGCGGACGCTGCAACTTCACCAACCTCTGGACCACCCCCGAGGCCTATCTCAGCGACAACCCCAACTTCTGCAAATCGGCTCTCGCCCGCTATTCCCCACACGATTTCGTCACCCTCGTCGAACGCCACGGGATCGCCTACTACGAGAAGAAGCTCGGCCAACTCTTCTGCCGCGAGAGTGCACGCCAGATCGTCGAGATGCTTCTCGCTGAATGCCGCGAGGCCAAGGTGGTACTGCGCACCAACTGCCGGATTGTGGCGGTCGATCATCAACGCCACTTTCGGGTGGAGACCAGCCAGGGGACTTTTGAGAGTGGGGCACTGGTCGTGGCCACCGGTGGGCTCTCGATTCCGAAGATGGGGGCTACCGATCTGGGGTACCGTCTCGCCACCCAATTCGGACTTTCGCTCGTCCCCCCCAGCCCGGCGCGG
>JBMUAP010000484.1:0-3041 GCA_049454155.1 Blastocatellia bacterium | reverse complement strand
TCCGGAAGGAGTGCGAAGAGATCCAGAAGTACCTGGTCACGTGGCCGAGTTGGCTGTTTGCGAGGGGCGACGTTGCCGCCGGTGGAGCGGGGGACGAGAGCCCGCTCGAATTCACCGACCGGACGCTCAATGTTGCGCCGAACGTGTCGTTCAACTTCCGTCCTTTCTCGATCAGCGGGGAGAAGGGGCAGCGACGGGTGACGATCTTCCTCGATGTCGCAGCGGTCGATCCACGAATCCCTGGAGAGCCGCAGATCATCTGGCGGAACCTGTCGCTCTACCAACGACTGCGGGCGAACGGACCACCGGGGATGACGGCAGACCCTCCGGTTCCGCTTGGGCAGATGGTCTCACCCGCGACGGCGGCGAGGCTGCGCCTGGGTCAGTCGGTGGACGGAGCCTCACTGGGGCCGCACGATTTTGTCGCGGCCGGGTCGACCTCGATCGAACTTCAGCTCCCGGACGATCCAGCATGGAAGGACGAGGCCCGGCTTGAACTCCGGTTCGAGGCCGAGCTGACCGGGAACCGGGATCATGTCGCCCGCCTCCTGATCGCGGACCGCGCCGATGGCCGGACACGAGGACAGCCGACTCGCGGCCTGATCGGCGACATGACGAGCGCGGGGTACCGTGCCTTCCGCGACGGTGTCATGGAGTACGTCCGGCTGACTCCTCCCAACTCGCACGGGGAACCCACCCCGGCCGACAAGGATCCGATCCCGGAGCCGTTCGACAATACCTATAACGTTCCGGAGCACGACGAATTCGTCCAGAAGATCAAATACATCCGCGACGACAAGTTTGTGGTCGATCATCTTGTTGATCCGGAGACACGGCGACGTCTCGACGAAGCCTGGATGAATCTCTACGCCTCGTTCGAGTACCACGATAACTACCTGCGGCTGCTGGCCAGCCATTTCAAGGTCAGTCTCGGCGAAGATGGAATCGGGCAGATGACGGCGGAACGGATCGCGGCACTGCCGGAGGCTATGCGCCCGTACGTCCATCCGATCAAAGCGCATTACGACGAAGTGATGGCGGCGCAGCTCGCCGGCCGACAGCGACACCTTCGCGACTGCCTCGACTTTGCCTCCCGCGCTTGGCGTCGCCCGCTGAGTGATCGCGAGAAGCTCAACCTGCGGCGGTTCTATGATCGAACCCTCGCGGCTGACGACGATCATCCGCGGGCGGTCCGGGCCCTGTTGGCCAGAATTCTGGTCGCGCCGCAATTTCTCTATCGGGTCGAAGCTGCCGCCGCAAAGGGGGCTGGGCCTCGCCCACTGAACAATTGGGAGATGGCCAGTCGGCTGAGCTTCTTCCTCTGGTCGTCGATCCCGGATCGCCAGTTGCGTCGGGCTGCCGCGGCCGGCAACCTGACCACTGACGCTGGCATCAAGGAGCAGGTGCGCCGGATGTTGGCCGATCCGAAGGCCCGCCGCCTCGCGACTGAGTTCTTTGGGCAGTGGCTTGGCTTCTACGACTTTGACAAGTATCGCGGCGTCGACACCTCCCGTTTTCCCACCTTCACGGAGGAGGTCAGGGAGGCGATGTACGAAGAGGCGGTCGCCTTCTTCGAGCACGTCATCCGCAAGGATCGGCCGGTCCGGGATCTCTTTTATGCGGACTACACCTTTCTCAACCGCGAGCTGGCCAAGTACTATGGCCTGAAGGGTGAGCTCGAGAAGATGAAGTCGCGTGACCGCTTCGAGCGGGTCGAGAGCAGCAACCGGGGTGGATTGATGCGTCTGGGGGCGGTACTGACGGTGACCTCGGCCCCATTGCGGACGAGTCCAGTCAAGCGGGGAGATTGGATTCTGCGGCGCATCCTCGGAACGCCGGTTCCACCGCCCCCGGCGAACGCCGGCTCGATTCCGGCCGACGACCAGCAGTTTGGCGGGCTGACCCTCAAGGCACAGCTCGACAAGCACCGGCGCAATCCGAGCTGCGCCAGTTGTCACACCCGGATCGATCCGCTCGGGTTTGCCCTCGAACGGTACGATCCGACCGGGCGCTGGCGGGAGAGCTATCTCGACGGAAAGCCGATCGATGACTCCGGGGAGCTGACCGGCAGGCAGGTCATCAGCGGCGCCGATGGCCTGCTCGGCTATCTGCAATCACGGGATCCCCAGGTGCGTCGGAATCTGTCGTTCAAGTTGATTGGCTATGCGCTCGGCCGGACCGTCCAGGCGGGTGACCGCCCACTGGTCGATCAGATGGTCGCCGCTGGGGAGGAGAGCCCATTCTCGATGCTGGCGGCGCAGATTGCGACCAGTCGCCAGTTCCGCTATCGCCTCTGAGTCGTGAGGAGGGGGAGAGAAGATCGATGATCAAGGACCAGAAGACGAGCCACCAACCATCGCGCCGCCGCTTTCTCCGTGGAGCCGGCGTGGCGCTGACCCTCCCCTGGCTTGAATCCCTGCCGGTCTTCGGACAGACCCCATCTCCGTCCGGGCCTCCACTGCGGTTTGCCCACGTCTTCTTCTCGAACGGAGTCGAGCCGGCCCATTGGTGGGCCAAGGGGGAGGGAGCCAGTCTGGAGTTTGGTGCCGCGGCGGCGCCGCTCGCTCCGATCCGGGAGGAGATCGTCTTCATCCGCGGGCTCTACCACCAACTGGGGCTCGATTCGACCAGCCCGCATCTTGGGAGAATGAACCTGCTCTCGGGGGCGACGGTCAGCCTCGACCCTAAAGAGATCCGTGTCGGAACCAGCTTTGATCAGGTCATGGCGCAGCGGATCGGGACCCGCACGGCGGTGCCCGCCCTCGCCCTCGGGATCGAACCGAACGAACTGCGGCTCGAAGACGGGCTCTCGATGATCTACGGGTCGTCGATCTCCTGGGCCACGCCAACCAAGCCGGCACCGAAAGAGATCTACCCGGCCCGCGTCTTCGACCAGCTCGTCGGAGACAGTGGGGGGCGCCAGCTCGATCGCAGCATCCTCGACGCTGTCCGCGAGGACTCGCGCACGCTGCGCGCGCGGATCACGGCCCGCGACCGTCACAAACTGGACGAGTACCTCGAGTCGATTCGTGATATCGAGA
>JBMUAP010000483.1:0-3048 GCA_049454155.1 Blastocatellia bacterium | reverse complement strand
GGGAAGTCCTCGCTGGTCAATCGCCTGCTCGGCGAAGACCGCGTCATCGTCTCCCCCATTCCTGGCACGACCCGTGACGCTGTCGACTCGAGCTTCGAAGCTGAAGACGAGCAGGGAGCCCCGATTCGCCTGCGCCTCATCGATACTGCCGGGATCCGCCGCAAGGGCAAGACCGAGGAGATGGAGGAAATCCTCTCAGTCGTCATGGCCCGCAAGCACATCGAGCAGGCTGATGTCGTCCTCATGCTGATTGATGCCGTGGAAGGCGTGACAGCCCTCGACGCCAACATCGCTGGCTATGCCCATGAGGCTGGACGATCGATCCTCCTGGTTGTCAACAAATGGGACGCCGTCGAGAAGGACACCTACACGGTCTACCAGTATGAAGAGCGCATCCGCGATCAGATGAAGTTCCTCGATTACGCGCCGATCATCTTTCTCTCGGCGCTGACCGGACAACGCGTCGTCCGGCTGCCCGCCCTGATCGCCCGCGCCAACGAGGCCCGTAACCAGCGTGTCACCACCAGCCAGCTCAATCAGTTCTTTCATGACCACCTCGAACAGCCCAAGGCGACCATCTCCGGTAAGCACAAATTGAAGGTCCTCTACCTGACCCAGGCCGGTATTCGGCCCCCGACCTTCGTCATCTTCACCAGCGGCACCCGGACGAAGATCCATTTCTCCTACCAGCGCTACCTCATCAACCGCTTACGGGAGACCTTCGGGTTCTATGCGACGCCCATCCGCATCAAGCAACGCAGTCGGGCACCGCGCAAGGCATCGTAGGCCAAGGAGGGCAGGGGCGTGCAGAATGGGCTGCAGTTCGAGGTCGTGCGGAAGGTCGAGGGGGGAGAGGCCAGACTCGGGCGAGTGACGACCGGCCACGGGGTCATCGAGACGCCCGTCTTCATGCCCGTCGGAACGCAGGGAAGCGTCAAGGCCATCACCCAGGAGATGCTCGAAGCCCTTGGGGCGGGGATTATCCTCGGCAACACCTACCACCTCTGGTTAAGGCCCGGCCCCGAGACGATCCTCGCCCTCGGCGGACTCCACCGCTTCATGTCCTGGGATCGGGCGATCCTCACCGATAGTGGCGGCTTTCAGGTCTTCAGCCTCGGCGACCTGCGCAAGATTCGCGAGGAAGGGGTCGAGTTTCGCTCGCATCTCGACGGCTCCCTCCGCTTCCTCTCCCCGGAACGCTCGATGGAGATCCAGCACGCCCTCGGGTCTGACATCGTCATGTGCTTCGATGAGTGCACCCCCTATCCGGCGACCCGGCAGCAGGCGCTCGACTCTCTCGCCTTGACGACCCGCTGGGCACGCCGCTCACGCGACACCTTCGATCAACTGATCGGTACCGCTGCCTCGACCGCGGTCAACCCGTCGCTCTTCGGGATCATTCAAGGAGGCGTCTATCCGGATCTCCGCAGCCAGAGTCTCGCCGAACTGCTGACCATCGGCTTCGAGGGCTATGCCATTGGCGGCCTCAGTGTTGGCGAGGAGAAGGCCCAAATGTATGACACCGTCGAGGCGATCGCCCCCCTCATGCCAAAGGATCGACCGCGTTATCTGATGGGGGTCGGAACCCCAGTCGACCTGGTCGAGGCCGTCGCCCGTGGGGTCGACCTCTTCGATTGCGTCATGCCGACCCGCAATGCCCGCAATGGCCAAGTCTTCACCGCCGACGGCAAGCGCAACCTCCGCAATGCGTGCTATGCCCAGGATCCCGGGCCGATCGACCCCGATTGCCACTGCCCGGTCTGTCGTCGCTACTCCCGGGCCTATCTCCGCCATCTTTATCAAGCAGGGGAGATGCTCGCCGCGACCCTCTGTACCCTGCACAACTTGGCCTTCTACCTTGACACCATGGGTCGAATCAGGCAATCTATCGCACTTGGCCGCTTCCAGGAGTTTCGTGCCACCTTCCTTGCCCGCTATTCCCACAGCGGTTGAGGTGTCAAGGCCTGGTCGTCACCGAGCATCCTGGAGAAGCGGATCCCCGGGAAACGCACGGGAACGGGAGATGCAAAGGAGATGCAAAGGAGGTGCACGGGAGGCTCCACGACGCCTCCGTCAGTTGCACGCGAGATCAAACCGCCCGGTCTGGCCGGGTCGATGAGAGCGAGACGGTCCGACCATGTTCAATCCAATGGGTTCCTTTTTTTATCTGCTGCAAGCACAAGGTGGAGGTGGAGTGTTCGGCCTGCTGTTGCCGATGGTCCTGATCTTTGTGCTCTTCTATTTTATGATCCTCATGCCCCAGCGAAAGCGCCAGAAGGCGATCGACGAGATGCACAACAATCTCAAGATCGGGGATCGGGTCGTCACCAGTGGCGGAATCTACGGAACCATCGTCGGGTTGCGCGAAGACAGGCGCAGCCTCTCACTCAAGGTTTCGGAGAATCCCGTCGTACGGATCGAGATCACTCGCAGCTCGGTGGCCGGATTGCAAGAGGGCGGGGAAGAGTCGAAATAGTATGAAAAAGAATCTGCGTCAACGTGGACTGTTTATTCTGGCCATTACGCTCGGCTCCCTCGTGGTGATGTTTGGCCCCTGGACCAAGCCGAAGGAATACAAGCGGAGCGCTGCGGACTTCTACCGACCCTCCGCGCTGCGGCAGAACCTCAACGACAACATCCGGCTCGGGCTCGACCTGCGCGGTGGTACCCACCTGGTGATGCAGGTGCAGGCCGATGACTACATCCGGGCGCTCACCGAAGGCAACCGGCAGAAGGCCGTTGATGAGTTGAAGAAGGGAAACATCGCCTTCCAGGACGTCAGCAGTCCGAGCAATGGGCAGTTGGTGGTTCGCACCGAGGGAACAGAAGCCCACACGCAAATCCGCGAGAAGCTCCTGCCCATCTTTGGGAGTGATATCTGGGAGGTGAGCACCTCGACGACCCCCGCCCAGGTGACCTTTACGCTCAACAACTCGGCGGCGGACCTCTTTCGCTCCGAGGCGACCGACCAGGCCAAGACGATCATCGAGCAGCGCATCAACGCCTTCGGCGTCGCCGAACCAACGATCCAGCTGCACGGCCGGACCG
>JBMUAP010000482.1:0-3051 GCA_049454155.1 Blastocatellia bacterium | reverse complement strand
TGATTGCTTGTTGGCCCGGCCCACTTCCCGACCTTCTTCTCCGTGAGTAATTACGGTTATTGAATGCGGAATGTGCCCCCGACCATCTTCATCGAGCAGCTGTATTCGAGGGTGCCAGACTTGGCGGGGGTGAACTCGACGACCACGGGTTGGTTCATCGGCAGCTCGCGGCGAATGTTGTACTCCTCAAGGATGATCTCCGTGGCACAAGTCACTTCGAAGCGGCGGACGAAGGTGATCCGGGCAGGCACTCCACGGCGCAGCCGGACGGTGGCTGGCTGGTAGCCCTGCTCGGTGAGGGTGATCGTTGCCTCCTGGACGCGGGGGCCGCGGCGCGGGGAGTTGCTCCACCCCACCAACGGCGCTGCCGCCAGGCAGGCCAGGCCAAATGAAAGGATTGCTCGGCGAAATGGCTTCATCTGCTTCTCTCCTTAACTGAGGGGACGCCGCTTCGCGCCCCCTTTGGGCGCTTGGCGAGCGGTTCCCAGGGTGGGTCGTGACGCGGTCGTCGAACGACGGGTCGGCCGATCGCGGACGCGCGAACGCCGATGCCTTCCGTCCAAAACCGATGGCATTCTTCGAAGAGAAGACGGCCACCGCTGGACAGCGGGTCGATCTGCGGGAGAGTCAGTGGCTACAAGCGAAAGGTTTCGAGGTGGAGGTAGGTTCCGCTGCGGTCGCGGAGATCGAGCAGGGGGAGCGCCGGGAGAGGCTCATCCGGCGGAAGCGCCATTCCGGCGAGGGCAGGGGAGGTGGGCAAGAGTTGCGGACCCGGAACGGGCAAGGTCTGTCGGCCACTCGGCAGGCCGACGGGGAGCGGCGCTGGATCGTCGAGACAGGCGCAGAAGCCCGCCCCGCTTGGCTCCGGCTGACACGCAGTCTCGGGTGTCTCCCCCAGTCCGCCACTCATTGGGCAGACGGCCATCTCTGTTTCGCAGCAGGCCATCTCTGCCTCGACCGGCAGGCTCTCCGCGATCAACCGCGGCAGCGGGCCTCCCGTCAGGAGCAGAAACGCCGAGATGGTCAGAATCCAGATACGCATAACCAAGTATCTACCAGATCGGAAAGCGGTCGGTCAAACCGGCAGCCCGGTGCCCCGGCGCGGTCCTCCTCAGACTGCCTTCTGGAGAATCAGCGCATCCTCGACGTGCGGGTTGCTGTGGAGGGTGACGTGGACCGGGCAGCGCTTGGCAATGTACTGCAGCCGCTCGCGCTGCTCTTCGGTCAGATCGCCGGTGATGGTGATCAGCCGGCTGATGTGATGGATCTGCTCTTTGCCATCGATCTCTTCCGGCGTGCAGCCTTCGCAATCCTCTGGCTTGATCCGCTCGAAGGTCAGGTGGACGTCGATCGACTCGACGGGCAGCTGCTTGCGGTCGATGTACATCTTGAGCGTCATCGCCGTGCAGGCCCCCAGGCTCGAGAGCAACAACTCGTAGGGCGACATCCCCGTCTCCGTCCCGCCCAGCGAGACGGGCTCGTCCGCGAGGAGCGTCTGCTTCCCGGCCGTGATCACCGTCTGAAACCCCTCGCGAGGGTTCATTCGCACTTTGACTTCATTGGTTGCCATCTCATCCTCTCCTTGTGGTTGGCACATTGTTGCGGATGACCGGACTCGCTTCCGCCAGGCGAGGCGGAGGGATCAGACGATCCAGCCCCCGCCGACGACGATCTCTCCGTCGTAGAAGACGGCCGCCTGCCCGGGGCTGATCGCCCGTTGCGGCTCGTCGAAATGGACCTCGACGTGGCCATCCTCGCGTGGATGGAGCGTCGCTGCGGCCTCCTCGGCCCGCGAGCGGATCTTGGCGGTCACTCGCAGGGGGCTCACCAGCCGGGCGATGGCGATCCAGTTGACCCGTCCGACGATCATCGTCGGCCGCAGCAGATCCTCTTTCGATCCGACGACGATGCGGTTGGCGGACGCGTCGATCCGGACGACATAGAGCGGGTCGCTCGAGGCGAGGCCAAGGGCGCGGCGCTGTCCGACGGTGTAGCGATGGATCCCCTGATGCTGCCCGAGCACCTCCCCGGTGGTCGAGACGATCTCTCCCGGGACCAGCCGCGCCGGGTCGAGCGCCGGGCTCCCGCTCGGCAGGATGGGGAGGGATCGGCCCGAGGCCCGTTGCTCCTGCTCCTCGTCGAGATAGCGCTCGATGAAGCGGCTGTAGTTCCCGTCTGGAATGAAGCAGATCTCCTGGCTCTCCGGCTTCTGCGCCGTCGGCAGTCCGGCCGCCTCGGCGAGCTGCCGCACCTCCTGCTTGCTCATCTCCCCCAGTGGAAACGCGGCATAGCTGAGCTGCTCCTGCGTCAGCTCGAAGAGGAAGTAGGACTGGTCCTTCTCGCGATTGACTGCGCGCATGAGAATCCAGCGCTGGCGAGCCTCGTCCCAGGCGACGCGCGCGTAGTGGCCCGTCGCGACCTTCTCTGCCTCGGCCGTCTTCGCCAGCTCGACCAGCTTGTCGAACTTGAGGAAGGAGTTGCAGGCGACACACGGGCTGGGCGTCAATCCCTCGAGGTAGTTGGTGACGAACGGGCGCACCACATCGCGCTCAAACTCCGCTTCGAGGTTGACGACATAGAACGGGAAGCCCAGTTTGGCCGCCACCGTCCGCGCGTCATACAGGTCGTCGAGCGAGCAGCACCGCGAGGGGAGCGGCTCCCCGTCCGGCCCGACATTGATCCGCCGCTGATTCCATAGTTGCATCGAGAACCCAACCAAGGGCACGCCCTGCTGCTTGAGCAACGCTGCCGCTGCCGAACTGTCGACGCCTCCGCTCATGGCTACTGCGATCATCTGACTCCTCTCCCGGGGGATTCGGCCCGGCCGTCCCCCCGTCTCTCTCCCTGACAAACGTCCCTTCGGGATGGTACACTTTCGACCGTTGAAGATCCAAGTGGGGCGGACCGGGAGGCCACAGGTGGAGCCTCCCCCCCATCCAATGAACCAGAGTCGACCCAGAGTCGAAAGAGGGGAACGATCGATCGGGGAGGCCGCCAAGCCGGGCCCTGGCCACATCTTCCCCGGCGGACGGAAAGCAACGATGACCCAAG
>JBMUAP010000481.1:0-3071 GCA_049454155.1 Blastocatellia bacterium | reverse complement strand
ACCGCACTACGACGGCCCCGCCGGGCTCGATCTGGAGGCCCGGGATCGCCTCTTGCAACTGGCAGAGCAGGTCGTGCCACCGCTCATCGAAGAGGTCCAGGTCGAGCTCCATACCGCGGGCCGCGATTGTCGGGTCGGAGGGGCCCGGTGCTGGCTCGACCGGGAGCGGCGAGGAGGCGAGGCGAGCCTCCCCCTCCCCAAAGACACCCGGAGATTCCCGGACGATCGACTCCCAGTCGCCCCCGGCGGGAAACCGGACGATGCTATAGCCGAGATCCTCGAGGTCCCGTTCCTGTAGTCGATCCTTCTGACGCGCCTCCGGGAAGAGATGGGTGGGGCCATCGATGTAGATCGCCGTGCTCTCTGCCTCGTAGAGGAAATCCGGGCGCGTCTTCGCCCCCTCGATCCAAGGCTGGGCCACGCTCGGCAGGCGATACCCACGGTCCTCGAGGAACTGCAGCCGCTCCTGCTCGAGCGAGGAGTCGGCGCGTTGGGCGAGCTGTCGGAAGTGCTCCTCGCGGGTCGTCCCGCGCGGCGAGACCCGCACCTCGACCCCGGCCAGTTGCTGCAGAATCTCCCGGATCGAGTGGCGATCGACGATGGCGTGCTCCCGCTGGTTGTAGTAGCTGAGCAGGCAATCGTAGCAGGCCGCCTCGCACGTCTCGCGGCCACCCGGCGCGAGGTGCAGATCGGTTCCCTCTGCATCAAAATGGCAAAGTTCAAGGGCCTTGGCCGCTACCTGCCGCAGCGCCTCCGGTTCACGGACCAGCCGGTGGAGCACTCCAGCGCCCCCCTCCGCTGATTCATAGAAGAGGAGTTGCCGCCGATCGTCGCTCGTCGGCAACGGCTCGACCGCGAGGTCATCGTCCTCCAACTGGTAGCAGAGCTGAATCGCCGACTTGAGCGCCGCCTGCAGGGAGGCCATCTCAACCAACGAGAACGGGGACGTCGGGGTGAAGAGGAGGCAGTTGCGCCGGTCGTCAACGTAGGGGATGACTCGACGCACGCGCACTGAGTCCGAATCGTTCGAGTCGTCACTCAGCAGCTCCTCCGGATCGTCCTTCTCCGTCTTCCAATAGCCCCGTTCGAGGTCGAGGAGAAACCCGAGCCGCTCGCGCTGCTTGCGCCTCATCCAGCCCTTGTTGATGCGCCAGACAGTCGCGGCTTGGCCATAGGTCAGCCGAGCCAGCTGGTTCTCCCCGGCCATGACCTCGGCCGTCGGTGTCTTCTCCCCTTCTGCGAAACGCACCCCGGTGACGATCTCGTACCCATACCGCAATCGCTCCTCTTCGTCCGAGGTGATCCGGTCCCGTCGCTTCGTCGAGACATTCTGCATCCGGAAGAGCGAGTCGAGGACGACCCTCAAGGGCTCGTGGCACCGCTCACACAGGTCCACCCCATTCCCCTCGCGGACTTCGTGGAGGTAACCGCAGGCCCCGCAGAGCTTGATCCGCCCGTGCCCAACCTCCTCCTCTCCCACCGGCAACATGACCTTGTTGATGACGTAGCGGGAGCCCTCGTGATAGATCACCGCGCGCGGCCCAAACTCGGAGATCGCCAGGAAACGTGGTCGCGAAAGGTATTCGTGATTGTCCCGCTGCTGGCGCCGCGCTGGCACAAAGGCCGAGATCGGCAGCCGTGGAAAGCTGTAGCCCGGCAGGAACCCCTCGCTGGCAAAGTAGCGGTAGCTGTAGAAGTCCGACTGGGTATTACGGTCCGCTTTCTTGAGCAGATTCAACTGAGATTCGGCGAATGCCCGTGCCTGCTTCGCCAGATTCTGCTGCTTGGCGGTGGCAGAGGCGTCGCGCCGGACGCGACTCTGCCGCTCCTGCTCGTGTTGGGCAGCGCGGATGAGCTCGCGCCAACGATCGAGGGTCCGGTCAAAGGCCGCCGGGGCTTGGCGGATCACCTCGTCGAGCCAAGCCTCCGTATACCACCCCGCCTCGGCCAACTGTGGTTGGATTGTCTGGAGCACCTCGCGGGCACGTCCGGCCGCCCGCTGCCGGGCCGGCTCCGATTGGATCTGCTCCTGGACCCCTTGGTTCAACTCCAGGCTCGGCGGATCCCCCCCGGATTCAACCAGCTCGACCAGTGAGGTCCCGAGCGAACGTTGGGTCTCGGCCAGCCAGATCGCCTGGACGTGTGATCGCACCAGATCCTCATTGGCCAAGTCGAGCCGCGGCGGTGTCACCTGTCCCGCCACCATCAGCTCCGGCCGCTTGAAGAAGTACTGGTCGTGGGGACTGCCCGTCGTGCAGTAGGTGAAGACCAACGCTGGCTGCCCACTTCGCCCCGCACGCCCGCTCCGCTGCGCATAGTTGGCCGGTGTCGGTGGCACATTGCGCAGGTTGACGATGTTCAGATCGGCGATGTCCACCCCCAGCTCCATCGTTGGCGAGCAGTAGAGGATCGGCAGACTCCCTTCCCGAAACGCCTGTTCCCGCTCCTCCCGCAAGCCGTTGGGAACCTGTGCGGTATGCTCCCGCGCCTCCAACCCCGGAAGGTCTTGGAGATCTCCCTGATAAAAATCCACAAAGTAGGAGTTGGTGCGGCCTCCGGCGGCGGGCGGCGTCGGCATCCGGATCGGATCGGGGAAGGGCTGCTGGCCACTCCCCGCCTTCCAACGCATGACGGCGGCGTTGAGCTGATACCCCGGTGGCTGATCCTTCCGCTCCTCGACCACTTGGTGGAGCAGACCCGCCCGGTGCAAGACCTGCAGCAACTCCTCGATGATCTGCTGGGTCTCCTGGGTCGTCAGTCGCGGCCCCTCCCACCCCAGTGTCCGCGGCCGCCGGAGGTACTGCCCAAACCCGCTGCGACTCGAGAGGTAGCGATTGAACTCCGTGTCCCCCGGGCGGCGCGGCCCCGGGAAGAGGATCGAGGCCTTGCGCATCGGCTCGTCGCCGATCGCCCACGGCGCCTTCAACCGCTGGTAGCTCTGGCCGGAAATCCGATCCTGCTCGCCCGCCTCGAGATACCGCACATCGATCGCCAGCTCCCGCCGCAAATGGTCGAGCAGGACCTCGGCGATGCGCTGCCGCGTCGCCGGTCGCGCACCCTGCAGGGCTGGG
>JBMUAP010000480.1:0-3071 GCA_049454155.1 Blastocatellia bacterium | reverse complement strand
GACATTGGTCGAAGGGATCAAAATGGTTGTAGAGAGATGAAGAGTCGAGATGGCCATGTCCCGAGGAGGAGATCTGATGGCGTGCGATGAGCAGAATCGACAAAAGCAGGTGAGGAGTGGAGGGCGGGCGGAGTGCTCCCGAAAAGTTAGAACGGTGACCTTGCTCTTCTCAGGCAAGGCTCGACCAGAGGAGTAAGCAGTGAGCTCGCCCCACCCAATGGTCAGAGCCGGAAGAGGTGGTGCAGTTGGCGTCCCTGGAGGCGGCTGATGTGGAGTTGCTGCCCGTTGCAGAGCGTGGCCAGGTAGGTCCCCCCGGGAAGAGGGCTGACGCGCTGGAGTGCTTGAAGGTTGGCGAGGGTGCCCCGGCCGAGGCGGATGAACTGCTGCGGGTCGAGCCGGGCTTCGAGATCCTTGAGGCGATAGGAGATGGTGTAGGAGGCCTTCTGGAAGGTGGTCAAGTGGAGCAGTTCGCCTTCGGCGACGATCGAGGCGATCTCGCGAACCGGGATCAGCAGGATCTCCTCTCTTCTGCGGATGGGAATGCGCTCGAGGTAGAGATTTGGGCATCTCTCGATGGATGAGAGCGCGGGGGCAAGCATGCGTGGGGTTGTCTCCCGTGCCGGGTCTGGTTGGAGTTCAGCCTGTTCGAGTCGCTCCTGGACCCGGTTGAGGGTCTCGCGCAGGCGTCCTCGCGCAACCGGTTTCAAGAGGTAGTCGATCGCGTTCAATTCGAAGGCATCGACGGCGTGATCGTCGAAGGCGGTGACAAAAGCGATCAGCGGGGCCTGCTGGGGAGGCAGCCGTCGGACGATGCCCAGTCCGTCAATCTCGGGCATCTGGAGGTCGAGCAGAGCAAGATCGGGCGAACCTTCTTCAATCATCCCGAGCGCTTCGGTCCCATTGGTCGCCTCCCCAATGAGGTCGACATCCTCGAAGCTACGCAGGATCGAGGCGAGAAACGAGCGAGCTGGTCGCTCATCGTCGGCGATCATGACCCGAATGCGTCCATTCATCGACTGGTCCTCCTTCCCTCTGCTGCCGCGTCGGGTCTGACTTTTCGGCAAGAGCGGAACGGACAGTGTAGGGAGTTCGCGCGGGGAGTGCGACGATTGAATCACGAGCGGTAGAAGATGGCGGGTCAATGGTCGAATCGAGCCGGTCACTGGGGCGCGTCTTCCACCTTCGCTGGAGTTGGTCGGTGGAGTAGACAGAGGGCCGATTTTTGTAGCACAATTCGTGACGTTCAAGCCATTCGATTCCATCAGGCAGAGTGAAAGAGCGACTTGCGGGAGTCATTGACCCGCCGCAAGGCCGGCACGCTTCACTTGTCGAGTGGGAGCAGAGAGCTGTCAGCAGAAGAGCAGAAGAGCAGAAGAGTAGAGAGGATGGTGCATGAGTCTGACGGGGATGAGACAGCAGGCAAGACGCATTCTGGGGGCCATCGTCGTGGGGATGCTGGCGATAGGCTGGCTGAGTGGGGCGTGGCTCTGGCCGGACGCGCAGGCCGAGGGACATTGGGCCTTCGTCACGCCGGTACGGCCAACCGTGCCGAAGGTCGCGCGGGAGTCCTGGGTGCGGACACCGATCGACCATTTCGTCCTGGCGCGGCTGGAGAAGGAAGGGCTGGTGCCGTCCCCGGAGGCGGATCGAGCGACCTTGCTGCGACGACTCAGCCTCGACCTGATTGGTCTGCCGCCAACTCCCGCCGAGATCGATGCCTTTCTCGCCGACCCCTCCCCGGGGGCCTGGGAGCGGCAGGTTGACCGCTTGCTGGCCAGTCCTCATTACGGCGAGCGCTGGGGCCGTTGGTGGCTCGACGCCGCGCGCTATGCCGATACCAACGGCTTCGAGAAGGACCGGGATCGCTCGATCTGGCCCTACCGGGACTGGGTGATCGACGCCTTCCAACGGGATCTGCCGTTCGATCGTTTCACCATCGAGCAGATCGCCGGCGACCTGCTTCCCGGGGCCACTCCCGCGCAGCGCACGGCGACTGGGTTTCTCCGCAACTCAATGCTCAACGAAGAGGGGGCGGTTGAGCCCGAGCAGTTCCGCATCGAGGGAGTGCTCGACCGGGTCGACGCGATCGGGAAGGGCTTTCTTGGGCTGACGATCAACTGCGCGCAATGTCACACCCATAAATTTGACCCGATCCAGCACGACGAGTACTACCGGTTCTTTGCCTTCCTCAATCAGGACGACGAGCCGGAGATGGAGCTGCCGACGCCGGAGGAGGTGCGCCAGCGCGAGAAGATCCTCGCCGAGGTGGCCCAGGCCGAAGATCGGCTGATGGCGCAGACGCCCGACCTCGCCTCGCGGATGGTGGCCTGGGAAGAGGAGCAGCGCGCGGCGCGGGTCGAGTGGTCGATTCCCGAGATGGTGGGGTTGATCGCGACCAGTGGGGTCAAGTTCGAGTCGTTCAACGACCACTAGCACATCCCACGGGGAGACAACCCGCCGACGGTCGTGTATTACCTGACCGTCCGTTGGCCGAAGGTCCCGATCACCGCGATTCAGTTGGAGCTCTTGACCGATCACACCCTGCCACGGCGAGGCCCCGGGCGTTCGAGCGACGGCATGGCCCTGCTCTCCGAGTTCCAGGTCGAGGCGGCCTCGCCGACCGATCCGACGAAGTGGGAGCCGGTGCCCTTGGCAGGAGCGACAGCCGATTTTTCCGCGCCAGATCGGCCGATCAACCTGGCGATCGACGGAAACCAGAAGACCTCGTGGGGGTTCGACGCTGGTCCTGGACTGCGCAACCAGGATCGACGGGCGGTCTTCTTGTTGAAGGAGCCCTTGGCTCCGTCTGAGGAAGGCCGGCTTTTGCGAGTCTCCCTCATGCAGAAGGAGTTCAACGGGAGCGCGGCCGAGCGCTTTGAGGCGCCCAATCTGGGACGATTTCGTGTCTCGGTGACCAGTGCCAAGGCACCGAAGGCCGACCCGTTACCGCCCACGACCCGGGCCCTTCTCGAAGTTCCTCCTCCCCAGCGCACGGCAGAGCAGCGGCGGGCGCTGTTCCGCGCCTATCGCGGAACGGTGCCGGCATGGGCCGAGGCCAACCGCGCGATCAC